>JAPYWT010000240.1 GCA_028276215.1 Thermoflexus sp.
TCTACGCCAGCCGGTCCGACGGCCCCGCCCAGGCCCGCATCTTCAGCATCAAGGAGGCTGTCCCCCTGGCCGCCCTCCCCGCCACCCGCACCCGGCGGGTCCTGGAGGCGCTGGCCCCGGCCTACCCGCAGTTCATTGACGGCATCAGCGTCCTGCACACCGGCCTGAACAATATGGGCGCCATCTTCCACCCCGCGCTGACCATCCTCAACGCCGGGCGCATTGAGGCCACCGGCGGCGACTTTCAGTTCTACATAGAGGGCGTCACCCCGTCGGTGGCGCGGGTGCTGGAAGTGTTGGACCGGGAGCGGGTAACGGTGGCGGCCGCGCTGGGCATCCGGGCCCGCACCGCGCTGGAGTGGCTGAAGATGGCCTACGACGCCACCGGCGCCGACCTCTACGAGGCCATCCACAACCAGCCCGGCTACTACGGCATCAAAGCGCCCCCCACCCTGAACCACCGGTACATTACCGAAGACGTGCCCGCGAGTTTGGTGCCCATTGCGGCGCTGGGGGAACGGTACGGCGTCTCCGTGCGGGGGATGGATAGCATCATCCGTCTGGCCTGCATCATCCACCGCACCGACTACTGGCGGCGCGGCCGGACCCTGGAGCGGATGGGCATTGAGGGGATGAGCGTGAGCGAAGTCACCCGATATGTGATGGAAGGCGTGTTCTCATGACGATTTTGATCGGCACCAGCGGCTTCAGTTACGACGACTGGGTGGGCCCGGTCTACCCACCGGACCTGCCCAGGTCGGAATGGCTACGCTACTACGCGCAGGAATTCCCCACCTGCGAACTGGACTTCACTTTCTACCGCATCCCCGACCCCCACACCCTGGCCCGTATGGCCGATAAAGTCCCCCCAGGCTTCCTGTTCTCCGTGAAGGCCTTCCAGGGCATCACCCACGAACGGGAGAATCCGGAGCCGCTCATCCACCAGTTTGTGGACGCGCTGAACCCGCTGCGGGAGGCGGAGAAATTCGCCTGCGTCCTGGTCCAGTTCCCCTACGCCTTCCACGCCAGCGAGGAGAACCGGGCCTACCTGCGCCGTCTGCGGGAGGGGTTCGGCGACCTGCCCGTGGTGGTGGAATTCCGCAGTCGGGATTGGATCACCCGCCGTACCTTTGACGAGTTGCGGGCGCTGAACCTGGGTTTCTGCTGCGTGGACCAGCCCCGGCTGCGGGGACTGGTCCCGCCGGTCGCCGCCGTGACCGGTCCGGTGGCCTACGTCCGTTTCCACGGCCGCAACGCGGCCAAATGGTGGGAGCACGAGGAGGCCTGGGAGCGATACGATTACACCTACACCGACGAGGAACTGGCGGAGTGGGTGCCGAAAATCCGTCAACTGGACGCCGAGGCCCCGCTGACGCTGGTCTACATGAACAACCACTGGCGCGGGCAGGCGGTGGGGACGGCCCGCCAGTTGCGCCGGTTGCTGGAGTAAACACCAATGGGGAAAACTGTAACCGTCAAATGGCTGGAGAAACTGCAGTTCGTGGGGATAGACGCCACGAAGCACTCCGTGGTCATGTCGGCCCCCGACGAGGAGAACGGCATCGGGATGAGCCCCAGTCAGTTGCTCCTGGTGGCGCTGGGCGGCTGCACCGCCTACGACGTGGTCAACATCCTCACCAAAAAGCGCCAGCGGCTGACCGGCCTGGAAATCGCCGTGACCGGCGAGCAGAACCCCGACCCGCCCTGGGCCTACACCCACATCCATCTCCATTACCGCCTGCGCGGGCGGGGTCTGAACGAGCCGGCCGTGCGGGACGCCATTGAACTCTCCAAGAACAAGTACTGCTCCGTCGGCGCGACGCTCTCCGCCGCCGCCCAAATCACCTACGACTACACCATTGAGGAGGACACATGAGCCTGCGTATCGTCGCCGAACTCATGGCCATTTCGGCCCGGACAGCCCCCAAGGCCGTGGGACAGGACTTCCTCGCCATCAAAATCGTGGAGGGCGAGGAACTGCGCCGCCTGGGCGAGGAGATGATTGCCTACGGCGAGCGCGTCGGGAAGAAGAATTTTGACCGGGACGGGAGGAACGTCCTCAACTCCGAGGCCGTGGTGCTCATCGGCCTGAAGGACGCCCGGGTGGTGGGTCTGAACTGCGCTGCCTGCGGCAACCCGACCTGTGTGGAGCCCAACACGGTAGAGGGGGAGTTTCGCGGCCCGCAGTGCGCAATGCGCCTGCTGGACATGGGCATTGCCATCGGCTCGGCCGTCAAGACCGCCAGTTTGCTCAACGTGGACAACCGGGTGATGTACCGGGTCGGCGTGGTGGCCCGCCAGATGGGCCTGATAGATGCCGACGTGGTCATGGGCATCCCCCTCTCCGCCACCGGCAAGTCCATCTACTTTGACCGCTGAGGACAACCCTTGTATCGCGCTCATTCATTGCTGGAGGGGATTCCGTTCCTGCTGATTGGGGTGTCGGTCCTGGTGGTGGCGCTGGCCTTCCTCTGGCCCGCCCCGACCGAGTTCCCGATGGACGACACCTACATCCACTTCGTCTACGCGCGCAACCTGGCCGAACACGGCAAACTGATGTTCAACTTCCCGGACGAGAAGGGGGTGGGCACGTCCAGCCCGCTCTGGGTGCTCCTGCTGGCAGGCGGGTACGCGGCCGGCATCCCGCTTCACCTGCTGGCCAAAGCCCTGGGCATCGGCGCCCTCATCATCGTGGGCGCGGCCCTCTACCTGCTCCTGCGCCCCATCTGGGGAGTCTTTGCCTCATTGGGCACCGCCCTGGCCGCGGTGCTCTCCGGCCCCATGCTCTGGTTCTCCCTCAGCGGAATGGAGACCACCCTCTTCCTGGCCCTGGCGCTGCTGGCCCTCCTGGCCTACCGGGCCGGGCGCTGGTTATGGATGGGCCTCCTGCTGGGCCTCCTCACCCTGGCCCGCCCGGAGGGACTGGCGCTGGCCCTGGCCATCGCGCTGGCGGAAATCGTCCGCCAGAAGCGCATCCCCCGCCACCTGGTCTGGGCCGGCGTCCTCTGTGCCCTCATCGCCGGCCCGTGGTTCCTCTACTTGTACTTCCGCACCGGGCACTTTCTCCCCACCAGTGGCCTCAGCAAACATGTGACCACAACAATGGGGGTCCGCCTGGTCGCCAGCCAGAACCCCGTCCTGGGCACCCTGGCCCGCCTGACGCCCCTCACCTACACAGGCCTGTGGGCCGTCTATCTGGTGGAGTTCGTCCTGGGCGGGATGACGCTCCCACCGCCCCGCCTGCCCATCGGCGCCGCCGTCGGCAATCCCCACTACACCCTCTCCCTCTGGGCCGTGATCGGACTGGTCGGCATGGTCGGGCCGCTGCTCTGGGCCGCCCGGCGGGCCTGGAACGTCCGCCGCTGGCCGCGCCTCCTGCAGGACCCGGCCCGGCGCCCCTGGGTCGTCTTCCTTACCTGGCTGGTCTTCCACAACCTCTGTTATATGGCCTTCCTGCCCACGCCGGGGACGGCCAGCCGTTACGGCGCCGTCAACCACATCGCCCTCTGGCTGGGGCTGGTCGCGGGGCTGCGGGCCTCCGCTCACCGGCCCCGCCTGCAGCGGGTCTGGCTCGCCGGACTGGTCCTCCTGCTGGTCGCCGACGGCGTCTACTGGAACTCCGTCTACGACGCGAATCTGGAGCACATGCAGAACGTGCGCATCGCCGCCGCCCGCTTCGTGCGGGACCATGTCCCCCCAAAAGAGTTGTGCGCGGCGTTTGACATCGGCGCCGTCCGCTTCTACAGCGAACGGCCCATCATTGACCTCTACGGACTGGTGGACCCGGAGGTGGGCGACTGGTTCTACCGGGGCGAGATGGACCGGTACCTGGCCGTGAAGGGCGTTCACTGCCTCATCCTGCCCGACCGTCCCGGGACCACCGAGGATGGCTGGTTTGACCTGGGCACCATGCTGAAACTGACCACCAGTCCTCTTTTTACTCCCAACCAACTGGCCCTCTTTGAGATTCGTCAGGACCGGTGGCTCCAGGGGTATCTGCCCACGTTGAACTACCAGGCGGCCGTGACGGTATACCATCTGCTGCCCGTCCAATCGCGGCGGTAACCGGAAAGAGAACCTCAGATGCGGATTGGTCTCCTCACCGACGCCTACTGGCCGGGAGTGAACGGCATCATCCGATTCGTCTCCCTGCACAAGCGCATCCTGGAGAGTATGGGACACCAGGTCTTTGTCTTCACCGGGGGGCCGCCGTGCCCGCAGGACGAACCCGGGGTGGTCCGATCCTTCGGGCTCCCTCACCCCGACCCCGGCTACCGGGTGACCCTCGGATACTCCCGCCGGGCAGTGGCCCTGCTGCGGACGATGGACGTCCTGCACGCCAACCAGCCCGCGATGAGTGGCCTGCTGGCCCTGCGGTACGGCCGTCGGTTCGGCATCCCCGTTGTCCTCACCCTCCACAGCCGCTACGACCTGCTGGTCCACAGCCGATTGTGGGTGCCTCTGCCCGTCGCCCGGGCCACCCTCGGCGCGTACCTGCGCTGGCTTCTCCCCCGCTGCGACCTGGTGACCGCGCCGACGCCGGAGGTGGCAAACGTTCTGGACGAAATGGGGGTCCAGGCCCCCGTAGAAGTGATCCCCCACGGTGTGGACCGGAATCCGCCCCGCCGCCGCAACGTGACCCGGGCCGAACTGGGCATCCCGGCCTCGGCGCCGCTGGCGGCGTTTGTGGGACGGGTGGTCGCCGAGAAGAACGTCCGTTTCCTGATAGAGGTGCTGACGGCCCCGGAACTGGGCGATGCCTGCCTGCTGGTGGTCGGCGATGGCCCGGAACGGC
>JAPYWT010000121.1 GCA_028276215.1 Thermoflexus sp.
CGATGTTCGGGTTGAAGTTCGGGTCGTCGGTCAGGATGTACTCGCCCAGGGGAGTGGCCCAGGCGTAGCGATAGCCGCCCGGCAACTCTATTCCCTGTCCGGCAAAAGGGTCATAGTACTCATCCACTCCGCGGATGGTCTGGCTGAACTGCTCCGCCAGCCGGTCCATCGTCTCCTGCCGCCGGTAGTACGTGTCCATCATCATATCGCTGATCTGACTGCTGGTCTGGCTGACGATGCGGCTGATCTCCCCGACGTGGCGAATCTGCTGAATCTGGTTCTGGATGAGGAACTGGCTGACCTGGAGGTATCGTCCGAACCATTCCGGGTTGAGGCGGAAGGAGCGCACGATGCCGTTAAACAGGTCTCCCAGGCGGTCCAGATGACCGGCGGGGGCGCGGAAGGAGAAGAGGTACTCCGCCATCCAGAAGAGGGTCTGCACCATACCCATCATGGTGGGCATACTGAAGCCGGTGACCTCCACGACGCCGAAGATGTCTTCTTCCACTTCCTGCCCACCGACGCGGTAGCGGATGCGTACCCGGGCCCCGTCGGTCTGGGCAGGGGCAGAGGGGACGGCGGGACTCCCGGCCTGGAGGGCCCGGGGGAGGTCGGGCAGATGCTCCTGGGCGACGATTTGCAGGCCCGGGGCCCTCCCCCGATAGCGGGGGATGACCAGTTCCTGCAGTGCCTGCAGGGCGGGCATAGGAGGCCGGACCTCGCTCCCAAAGTAGAGGCTGCCGATGGGGAACATCATCTGGACCATCGGGTTGTTGGTCCAGGTGCAGGAGATGTTGGGGAAGACCTCCAGGGCTTCCAGACCCTGGGGGTTGTAGGCGCGGAAGGCGATCACTGCGGGCATTCCGGGGTTGTTCAGCAGCCAGTGGACGCCGCCCTCAAACGCCCATTCAGCGGGGATGAGGAAACGGAAGGCCTCTATGCCGATTCCCTGCCGGTCTATGCAGACGACGGTCTTGAGCCGCACGCCCCAGGAGGTGCCGGTGGCTTCGCCCTCCGGGGGCGCTTCCTGTCGTACCAGCGACGCGCCGCAGTAGGCGCAGGTCAGGCGGGGGCCGCCGGGCGGCAGCGGTGCCCCGCATTGGGGGCAGTTATCGGAGATGGTCCGGGGCATAGGACCTCCTCTGGGAGGGCCGGCCGTGCACGGTGATGCCCTCCCGGTAATGGGGGCGATTCGCGGCGACAAAGCCGCCGCAAATCGCCCGTTTTCAAACCAGCGCTCGCTCCAGCGCTTCCGCCACCGACCGGACCGGGACCAGTTCCAGGCCCTCCGGGGCGGAGAAGGTCGCCCGGCGGACGGTGCGGGGGACCAGACAGCGCTTGAAGCCCAGGCGGGCCGCCTCCTTCAGCCGCGCGGCCATCTGCCCTACCGCCCGCACTTCTCCGGAGAGGCCCACTTCGCCGATGACCGCCAGGTCTGCTGCCACGGGCCGTTCCCGCAGACTGGAGCCGATGGCCACCGCCACCGCCAGGTCGGCGGCGGGTTCCTCTATCTGCAGCCCGCCCACCACGTTGACGAAGACATCCTGGTCAAAGAGCCGCAAGCCCACCCGCCGGGTCAGTACGGCGACAATCAGAAGCAGCCGGTACATGTCCACCCCGTTGGCGGTCCGGCGGGGATGGCCGAAACTGGTGTGGCTGGTGAGGGCCTGGACCTCCACCAGCAACGGCCGCGTCCCCTCCATCGTGACGGCAATGGCGGAACCGGGCGCCTGAACCATCCGCTCCGCCAGGAACACCTCCGAGGGGTTCTCCACCTCCACCAGTCCCTCCTCCCGCATCTCAAAGACGCCCACCTCCGAGGTGGCCCCGAAGCGGTTCTTCGTCGTCCGCAGGAGGCGGTAGGTGTGGAACGGGTCGCCCTCCAGATAGAGGACGGTATCCACGATGTGTTCCAGGACCTTCGGGCCGGCGATGGCGCCCTCTTTGGTGACGTGGCCCACCAGAAAGACGACGACGCCGCTGGATTTGGCCCACCACTGCAGGCGGGCGGCGGCCTCCCGGACCTGCGTGACCGACCCGGCGGCTGAGGGCAGGTCGCCGGAAGTGATCGTCTGGATGGAGTCCACCACCATCATCACGGGGGAGAGGCGCTCGGCGTGGTGCAGGATGGCCTCCAGGACGGTCTCGGAGAGGACGTAGAGGCCGTCGGTGGGGACGCCCAGACGGTCGGCGCGCATCTTGATCTGCCGCGCCGACTCCTCGCCGGAGACGTAGAGCACCGGGCGCTTCAGCGTTGTGGCGACAATAGAGGAGACCTGCAGGAGCAGGGTGGATTTCCCGATGCCCGGCTCGCCGCCGATCAGGACCAGGGAGCCGGGGACCAGTCCGCCGCCCAGGACGCGGGAGAACTCCGCCAGCGGCAGGGAGAACCGCTCCAGTCCCTCCGCCCGCACCTCTCCCAGCAACTGGGGCTCGCTGCGGATGACAGGGGGCGCGGCGGCGGTCACCCGCTCCTCGGCCACCTCCACCATGGTGTTCCACTCGCCGCAGCCGGGGCAGCGTCCCATCGGGCGGGGGCTGGTCCGCCCGCAGACCTGACAGACCCACTGGACGCGTGTTTTGCTCATGGGTTTCTCCAGCCGATTGCCCTTCCCCCGAGTTTAGCACTTTCGCCAGATGATAGGAATATATTTTTCATTGCGGCGGCAAGGCCGCCGCAATGAAAAATATAATAATTTTACACGCAACTCTTGCGGTTGCCCAGGGGGCAAGTCCAGGGGCAGGCGCAAGGCCTGCTCTTACACCAGCACCGTCTCTATCCGCTCCAACGCCCAGTCTATCTCTTCGCGTGTGATGACCAGGGGAGGGGCGAAGCGGATGGTGTGCTCGTGGGTTTCCTTGCACAGAATCCCCCGGTCCTTCAGCGCCTCGCAGTAGCGGCGGGCGCCGCCCGCCTCGGGGACCAGTTCCACGCCGATCAGGAGTCCCTTCCCCCGGACTTCCCGGACCAGCGGGCTCTCTATGCGGGCCAGACGTCCCAGGAAGTAACGGCCCAGTTCGTCCGCCCGCTCCGGCAACCGCTCCTCCACAATCACCCGCAGCGCCTCCCGGGCAACCGCGCAGGCCAGCGGGTTCCCGCCGAAGGTGGAGCCGTGGTCGCCGGGACGGAAGACGCCCAGCACCTCCCGCGATGAGAGGACCGCCGAGACCGGGTAGAACCCACCGGAGAGGGCCTTGCCGATGACCAGGACGTCCGGCCGGACCCCCTCCCAGTCGCAGGCGAAGAGACGGCCCGTGCGGCCCAGGCCGGTCTGGATTTCGTCGGCGATGAAGAGGACGTTGTGGCGGGTGCAGATTTCCCGCACGGCCCGCAGGTACCCCTCCGGCGGGACGATGACGCCGCCCTCCCCCTGGATGGGCTCCACCAGAAAGGCGACGGTGTTGGGCGTGATGGCGGCCTCCAGCGCCCGTACGTCCCCGTAGGGGATGACAACGAAGCCCGGGGTGAAGGGGCCGAACCCCTCCCGGTACTGCGGCTCAGTGGAGAATCCAATAATGGTGATGGTCCGCCCGTGGAAATTCCCCGCGCAGACGATGATTTCGGCCTGGTTGGCGGGGACGCCTTTGACCGTGTAGCCCCACTTGCGGGCCGCCTTCAGGGCCGTCTCCACCGCCTCGGCGCCGGAGTTCATCGGCAGGACCATTTCGTAGCCGGTCAGTTCGCAGAGTTCTTTTTCCAGGAAGGGTAACTGGTCATTGCGGAAGGCGCGGGAGGTGAGGGTGACCCGGCTGGCCTGCTCCACCAGCGCCCGCAGGATACGGGGGTGGCAGTGGCCCTGGTTGACGGCGGAGTAGGCGCTGAGGCAATCCAGATACCGGTTCCCCTCCACGTCCCACACCCACACGCCCTCGGCGCGGGTGATGACGACGTCTAAGGGTTTGTAGTTATGGGCACCGTAGGTTTCTTCTAAGCGGATGTAGTCTTGGGTTCGCATAGTCATCTCCGGAAATTTGTTGCGGCGGCGAAGCCGCCGCAACAAATTGGTGATTTACCCCCACAACCCCTGAATAAACGCGTCGGGGTCAAAGGGGGCCAGGTCGTCCAGCCCCTCCCCGACGCCGACGAATCGGACGGGCAGGCCCAGTTCCCGCGCGATGGCGAAGACCATGCCGCCCCGCGCGGTGCTATCCAGTTTCGCCAGAATGACCCCGGTCACCTCCACCGCCTCCAGAAAGTGGCGGGCCTGGCTGAGGGCGTTCTGGCCCGTCGTCGCGTCCAGCACCAGTAGCGTCTCGTGGGGCGCGCCCTCCACCGACCGGGCCGCCACCCGTCGTACCTTCTTCAGTTCCTCCATCAGGTTGTAGCGGGTGTGGAGCCGCCCGGCGGTATCCACGATGACCATGTCCATCCCCCGGCTGCGGGCGGCCTGGAGCGCGTCGTACACCACGGCGCCGGGGTCGCCCCCCTCCGGCCCGGAGATCACCGGACAGCCCGCCCGTTCGCCCCAGATGCGCAGTTGGTCCATCGCCGCCGCGCGGAAGGTGTCGGCGGCCGCCAGCAGCACCTTTCGCCCCTCCTGACGGTACCGGTAGCCCAGTTTGGCGATGCTGGTGGTCTTTCCCGAACCGTTCACCCCCACAATGAGGATCACATCCAGCGGGCGTCCGCCCAGGTTCAGCGGGGGTGGGGTGGGGAGGAGCGCGCACAGTTCCTCGTTCAGCGCGTCCCGCAGACGGTCGGCCCGCAGGATGGCCTCATCCCGCGCTCGGCGGCGCAGCCGCTCCATCAGCGCCAGCGTCGTCTCCACCCCTACATCGGCCTGGATGAGCAGTTCCTCCAGTTCCTCCCAGACCTGGGGCGTGACCTCGGTGGCTCCCAGCAGAGAAGCGATGCGGCTGAAAATGGCGTTGCGCGTCCGCGCCAGTCCCTGAAAAATTCCCTTCATCCGACTTCACGCTTCACGCTTCACGCTTCACGCTTTACGTTTCACGCTTTACGTTTCACATTTACTGCTTCTCATACGGTTGCCCATCGGCGGCGGGCGGCACAGCCTCGCCCACCACCCCGGCCAGGACGATGATGGTCACCAGATACGGCGCCATCAGCAGGAACTGGGAGGGGATGGGCACCTGCAGGATGGCCAGTTTGGTCTGCAGCGCGTCGGCGAAGCCGAAGATGAGCGCCGCACCGAAGGCCCCGAAGGGCATCCACTTGCCGAAAATCATCGCCGCCAGGCCGATGAAGCCCTTGCCTGCCGTCATCAATTCGTCAAACCGGCCCACCGACCCCAGGATAAGGAAGGCCCCGCCCAGCGCGGCGACCATTCCGCCGATGGTCACGTTCACGTAGCGGGTCTTGAAGACGTTGACCCCCAACGTGTCGGCGGCGCGGGGATGTTCGCCCACGGCCCGCGTCCGCAGTCCCCAGCGGGTGTGGAAGAGGACGACGTGGACCACCACCAGCAGGATGTAGAGCAGATAGACCAGCAGGTTCTGCTCAAAGACCACCGGGCCGATGACGGGAATCCGGGAAAGGAGAGGGATGGGCACCGGTTGCAGAGTGCCCGTGTTGTTCAGTTGCTGGAACTGGGCCAGAATCCGGGCGCTGAGGAAACTGGTGATGCCGACCGCCAGGATGTTGATGGCTGTCCCGGCGATAATCTGGTTGACCTTGAAGCGGACGGCCAGGACGGCCAGCAGGAGCCCCATCAGCGCGCCGGAGAGGAGCGCGCAGACCAGACCGAAGGGCATGGATGCCCACGAGGGCCACCCCCAGACGTTCAGCGCCAGACTGCCCATCAGGGTGGCCGTGAACGCGCCGGTCAGCATCATCCCCTCAATCCCGATATTGATGACGGCGCACCGTTCGCAGATGACCCCGGATAGCCCCGCCAGGGCGATGGGGACAGCCCGCAGGAGGGCGCTATTCAGCATGCCGGTCAGGTTGAAGGAGCGGCCCTGCGAGGCCCAGGTGAGAAAGGCCCAGACGAAGAGCCCTGCGATGACCCCCAGGGCCAGGTTGACCCGCCGGAAGCCGCGCGCCAGTTGCCAGCCCCCCATAAAGGCGCAGACCAGCGCCAGGACGTAGAGCGTCGGCGCGGTCGGGAGGACCAGGTCGGGGACGGGGGCCGTCTGGGCCGCCGTGCCGAAGTTCAGGCCGAACGTGCTGGTCTGGCCCGCCGCGGCCACGCGGGCAAAGAGCAGGTAGATCAGCAACCCGGTCCCGATGAAAATGAACCCATAGGTTCGGGCCCGTCCGGGGGTAACGCCCCCGCGTGCGGCTATGCGCTCCCAGGTAGAGGTTGTGGTGGCCATCGGTTATAGTTCCTCCAAAAGACTCTGAGGTGTCAGCCCAGCACATCCGCCAGGGCGGCCTCCCAGAAGAGTGCCTGGCCGTCCTGGAGGACCACCACCCGATGCGCTTCCGCGTCCCGTTGGGCGCCAACGGTGATGTCCTCCCCAGCCACCACGGGGATGGCCCGCAGGCCGGCCCGCCGCAGCAACCCCGCCCGGTGGATGGCCCGCTCCACATCGTGCCGGTCCACCACGCTGGATACCTCTACCGCCAGCCAGACCTGCGGCGCGTCGGGTAGATGGCGGGGCTGCCCGGTGACCACCAGGTCTAAAGAGAGCAGGTCCCGGAAATCCTCCGCAGAAAGGCGAGTTTCCAGTTCGCTCTCCAACTCCACCGGCAGGAATGCCCGCAGCCGTCGCAACAGGGGGCCGAAGTACGCCCCAGCCCGGTAGTGGTAATTGAATTCCAACTGGCGGCCTTTGACAGCGGCGAGGGTATCCTGCATCTTTTTCACGACCTGGACCAGGTCCCGAAGTTGAGCCTCGGTCTGCGCCTGGGCCTCGGTCAGTCGGTCCAGCGTTGCTTCTATACGGGCAAAGCGGGCCTCCGAGGCCTCCCGGTACTTCTGGAATTCTGCCTCCGTGCGGGCCTGGGCCTCCGCCAGTTCCTTCACGCGCGCTTCCGTGCGGGCCTGGGCCTCCGCCAGTTCCTTCACGCGCGCTTCCGTGCGGGCCTGGGCCTCCGCCAGCCGGTCCAGCGCCGCCTCTATGCGGGCAAAGCGGGCCTCCGAGGCCTCCCGGTACTTCTGGAATTCTGCCTCCATGCGGGCCTGGGCCTCCGCCAGTTCCTTCACGCGCGCTTCCGT
>JAPYWT010000123.1 GCA_028276215.1 Thermoflexus sp.
TGGGATCGCTGCAAGCGCACTCTCTCAATTCCACCAGTTAGTCCAAAGTCCAGTTTATGAAAACGTGGCTACTTTCCGTCACGCGTAAACCTTGGGGAGTTCTTGCCGTTCTTTTGGGGGCATGGGCCCTTCTCCTCGCGCGTTTGGATTCCCTCAGCCTGTGGATTGACGAATGGTTTACTGTTGATATTATCCGGGCATCTTGGGCTGGATTCCTGCCCCATATTAT
Organism: Thermoflexus sp.; assembly: GCA_028276215.1. Lineage (GTDB taxonomy): Bacteria > Chloroflexota > Anaerolineae > B4-G1 > DUEL01 > SpSt-77. Next base: position 230 of record JAPYWT010000123.1, read on the forward strand.
CGCCACTGAACGGCGTCCCCCTTTGCACTATGCACTGTTGAAGTTATGGGCTGGCTTTACAGGCAACAGTGAGTTCACCCTACGGGTCTATAGCACTCTCCTGGCGCTATTAGCGATAGCGGTGCTTTATGCACTGGGCCGTCATCTGGAGAATCACAGGGTGGGCTTCTGCGCGGCACTTCTGCTGGCAGGTTCGCCTTTTGTCGTGCTTTATGGGCGGATGATTCGGGGCTACACCCAGACGATGATGCTGGGGATACTGGCCACCTGGCTGTTTTTGCGAGCACTGAGAAAGCCCTGCAAGAACCAGTGGGTGGCTTACGGCTTATCTGTTGTAGCGCTGCTATATACAGATTACAGTGGCATCCCATTAGTGGGCAGCCATTTTCTTTGTCTCCTGCTGCTTCCACAAGCGCATCAGGTATGGCGGGGGTGGATGACGACGTTTTCCATTGCTCTTCTGACCTGTACACCTCTCCTGCCTGTTATCCTTACTCAGAAAGAGCACCCTGTGCGCCTTACCGACCTGGCACGGGAAACCAGTGGGTTTGTGCTAAAACTTGTTTATCCCCTGTATGCCTGGGGGGCCGGCGAAACGATTTTCCCATGGCATCCTGCTGCTCTACCAGGTGTGATGGTATGCGGTTTGCTGTTGCTTCTGGGACTGGTGACCCTGTTCCGGACAAACCGCACTGGCTTTTGGCTGCTCATTTCACTTTTGGGATTATCCCTACTGTTCATGGCTCTTCTCACTACGTTCATTGCTACCGATATTCCCTTCATTAACTCGGCCAGCCGTATACCGGCGGCTGCTGCAGTATTTTACCTTGGCGTCGCATCTGGCTGGGTTGCCCTCTCGCGGCGTTGGTTGCGCTGGATAGGGGGCTTGCTGATCGGAGTCGCTTTTACCTGTGCATTGTGGAATTACTATCATGGCTACCAGTTTCACAATCCCATTTACGCCGTACCAATTCGCCAGATTGTAGAAGAGGTGCGAGCGAAGTGTGCCTCCGGTGACCTCATCATTGCCGAGGCCGACACCTTGTTTGGGTACTACTATGAACAGAACCCTGGGCCAGCCCTCTATCAAGATGCAGATTACATTGCTAATAAAGCCTATATTCAAAGCCACCGCCCTAACCGGGTCTGGTTGGTGACCTTTGGACGGGACAGTACAGCCGAGAATTATCGCACCGAAGACTTGGCTGATTGGTTGGCATCCCACTACCTTAGTATGTACTGGTGGGGCTACGTGGCTCAAGACCCGATTTACCAAATAGTCAAAGAAGATCTACTGGGCCGACCTGCCTACGCCTACAAGTTACTCGTTCGCCTTTATACTGCGCCTTATCGGGAATGGTGCAATGAGTGATAAAGCGCAACCTGCAGGCACGACTATCTACAGCATCTTAACGATGGCAGGTTATATTGGCCTGGCAATGCTATCGTGGGCTTTCCCTGGTAAAACGCCGCCACAGTGGATAGCCTTGTTTGGATTTCCCGAACTGCCAGTCCCTTCTTTAGTGGCTTATTGCTTGCTGCTGGCTATATTCGCTCTCATCTGGGTGGGTTATTGGGGCTTAGTGCACTGCTGTAGTAATCTTCCTAAATGGCAGAAAGCCTTGTTGGTAATAGTGTTGGTTCTCTGCGGCCTCGCGTCAGCCCCTGCGCTCTCTCGTGATCCCTTTCTGTACTTGAGTTATGGACAAATGGCTTTAATCTGGAAGGTGAATCCCTACCTTCATATCCCCCGCCATTTCTATCACGATCCAATTGTAGCCCTCAACACAGACTGGCCTGATATGCCATCTCCTTATGGGCCATCTTGGCTATCTATTATCGTCCTATTGGCCTGGATCAGCGGGGGAAACCCGGTCATTGCTGTAAGTCTGATCCGGTTGGTCAGTGTTGGAGCGCACCTGACTGGTGTTGCGCTGATTGGCCGTATGGTTGAGCGGTGGGGAAGCGGCAACAAGGATTGGGCAACGACATGGGTTCTGTTAAATCCCCTCTTGCTCATTGAAAGCGCATTTAATGGCCACAGTGATGCACCAATGATGGCCCTGTTTTTGTTCGGCCTGTGGTTAGATAGCAAAGGGCATCAGCGCTGGGCCTGGGTTGTTGTGGCGGCCAGTACTCTGGTCAAGTATTCCCTTTTACCCGCCGTCGGTCTGTATATGGTTTATACCTTTAGAAAGGGGGGCTTGCGGCTGCTATTAAGCAGTGCTTTGGTTTTCTTTGTGACATGTGGCTTACTTTTTGCTCCTTACTGGGCCGGGCGGGCGACTTTCTATGGGCTGATGTTTGAAACATCTCGTTACGATACTCTGTCAGTACCCTATATTGTTCGCACCTTGTTGGAGCGCTTTCTGGAGATCACATGCTCACACGCCTCTTATCTTGCGAGCCCTCTTGCACAGTTTCTGACGTTGGCTCCTGTGGTATTCCTCTTCATTGCCTTTGCTTTTAGACAGAAACCATGTTTCTTGCAATTCGTTCGCCAGAGTGTACTTCTGCTGGTAGTTTGGGCGGTGATTGGCAGTACTCATTTACGACAGTGGTATTTTGTCTGGCCAATCATGCTCTCGGGACTCCTATCTTTGCCTTCTGTGAATGCGCTGGCACTGGGGTTGAGTATGGGGGCCAGCATCTATTATGCCAGTCCTGTGTTAGCGCATTGGCCACTCTGGAGAGCAATTTTTGCTCTGGCTTGTTTTGCGTGGCCGGGCTGGATATTAATGCAAATTCTGCTAAATGAGTGGAAGGAAAAGCCCGACAAAGAGCTGGAATAGGGCAAGATGGGTTACCTATCCTACACCCTGGATGCCCGCACCGCCACCGGTCACTTCCCCGGCATTGGCCGATACGTCGTCAACCTGGCGCGGGCGATGGCCCCGCGGCTGGGCCCGGATGAGCGTCTGGTCCTCCTGCGCGACCCCGCCCGGCCCTCTCCCTGGGACCTGACCGCCCTGGCGGGGGAGCGGGTCCGCGTCGTGGACCTCTCCTGCTCCCCCTTTGCCCCCCGCCAGCAGTGGGCTGTCCCCCGTATTCTGGCCCGTCTGCGCGCCGACCTTTACCATAGCCCCTATTACCTGATGCCGTACCGGGTTGGCCGGCCGACCGTCCTCACCGTCCACGACCTGATCCCGCTCCTTTTCCCGCGCCAGTCCACCTGGCAGGCCCGTCTGCTCTTCCGCTGGGCCCTCTCGCTGGCCCTGCGGGCCTCGCATCGGGTGATCGCTGTCTCCGAGTCAACGGCGCGCGACCTGCAGCAGTATTTCCACACGCCCTCCGAACGGGTCTCCGTCATCCCGGAGGCCCCCGACCCCACCTTCTACCCCCGCCCTCCGGCCGAGGTAGCGGCAGTCCGCCGCAAATATGGCCTGCCGGCCCCTTTCGTCCTCTACGTCGGCTCCAACAAACCCCATAAAAACCTCCCCCGGCTGATAGAGGCCTGGTCGCTCCTCACGCCTCACGTTTCACATTTCACGTTTCACGCTTCACGTTTCACTCTCGTCATCGCCGGTGTCTGGGACCCCCGCTACCCCGAACCCCGCCTTCTGGCGGAGCGCCTGGGCCTGCAGAACGTCCGCTGGCTGGGCCCGGTGCCCGAGGCCGACCTCCCTGCCCTCTACAGCGCGGCCACCCTCTTCGTTTTCCCCTCCCTCTACGAGGGCTTCGGCCTGCCGGTGCTGGAGGCCATGGCTTGCGGGGTGCCTGTGATCGGCTCCAATACGTCCAGCCTGCCCGAGGTGACCGGGGACGCGGCGCTGCTGGTGGACCCCGCCGATGTGGGCGCCCTGGCGGCTGCCATCACGGATTTGCTGGAGAACGAATCACGACGGGAGGAGATGCGGGAGCGAGGGCTGCAGCAGGCGGCCCGGTTCTCGTGGGACCGGACCGCCGCGATGACGCTGGAGATGTATCGGGAGGTCGCGGGCTGAAGGCTGTTTCCATGGGATGAGTCTCCTGCAAAAAGGTCATTTCACCGCCGAGACGCAGAGTACGCAGAGATTATACTTATGTAGAACTCTGCGCTCTCGGCGTCTCTGCGGTGAGTTTTTGCAGTGAAGTCATGGGATTGAATTTACCGCAAAGAACGCAAAGGACGCAAAGATTTTCTATCGTTCTTTGCGCTCTTTGCGCCCTTTGCGGTTTTCCAATTGCACAGGTGGCGATTTTGGGACACCCCCGTTTCTACATGAGGCCGCGTTTGACGGTTCGCGGAATCGTGTTATCATTACATTACAATATGCCCAATGATAACACATTGGAGGCAATATGATTCGGACCCAGATTCAACTGGAGGAAACACAGTACCGCGCTTTGAAGGAACTGGCCGTGCGCCAGCGCACATCCGTGGCTGAACTGATCCGCCGGGCGGTGCGGGAGATGTTGGAGAACGCTATGATGGTTCCCGACCAGGAGCGACGTCGCCGATCGCTGAACGTAGTCGGCAAGTTCCATTCCGGCTGTTCGGACATTGCTGAACGGCACGACGACTATCTGGCAGAGGTCTACGGCGAATGGTGATCTTTGTGGACACGTCGGCCATCTACGCTCTGCTGGATGCCAATGACCGTTATCACCTGCTCGCCCGGTCCGCCTGGATAGAGTGGATAGAACAGCCGGTTTCTTTTATCTGCTCCAACTATGTTCTTCTGGAGAGCCTGGCCCTTATTCAGCGCCGGCTGGGAATGGAAGCCGCGCAGCGGTTTGTAGCCGAAATGGTGCCCGTCTTTCGGTTACGTTGGATAAAACCGGCCATCCATATGGCCGCTCTCAGCGCCTGGCTCGCTGCTCGCCGCCGGAATGTCAGTCTGGTGGATTACACCAGTTTTGAACTCATGCGCCAGGCCGGCATCCACACTGTCTTCACTTTTGACCGCCACTTCGCCGAGCAGGGCTTTGAGGTCTTGCCTGGGCCCGACACTCCGACACTCTGAGGTTGGCGCCGACCATCGGCCGCAAGCCCCAGAAGGCTGACTTCAGTCAGCGAGCAGGCCACTTGACAACCTCCCATCCTGCGGTAACATGAATACGGCCGTGCTAGACGGGGAGCTGGCGGTGCCCTGTACCCGCAATCCGCCATAGCGGGGTTGAATTCCTTCCCGAGGGCTCACGTCGCCGGTCACCCCTCCGGTCAGAAGGTGTTGAACGGTGGGTCCTGCGCGGCAGGAGCCTCCAAACCCCGCCAGGTCCGGGAGGAAGCAACGGTACGGAGTCCCTCCTGGGTGCCGCAGGGGTGCCTGCCTGGAGCCCGATGACCGAAGGCGGCCCGGCGGCCAGGTTCGACGGAAGGTGCACGGCCATTTTTTATTGGACGACGGATGACAGACCACGGACGACAGACGACGGACGACAGACCATAGACCGCAGGATGACCCCAAACCGGATTCTTCAGGGCGCGGTTGCCCTGGCTGTTTTGTTGCTGGTGGGCGGGCTCGCCGCCACCTATGAGGCGGACGCCATCCCCGTCACCCTGGTGGTGGACGGGGAGGCGCGTCCGGTCCGCACCCATCAGCAGACCGTCGGCGCGCTCCTGCTGGACATTGGCCTGGCTCTCCGCCCCGAGGACATTCTGGAGCCCGCCCCGGAGACGCCTCTCCAGCCAGGGATGACGGTGAAAGTCTCCCGGGCCCGCCCGGTGACCATTCAGGCCGACGGGCGAACCTGGACGGTCTGGACTCACGCCACGACGACGGACCGGATTCTGGCCGAGAGCGGCATCTCCATCCACCCCGCCGACCGGGTCACCACGTCTCCCTGCGAGTCGGTCGCTGAGGTCCTGGCCTGCTCCGGCGACTTTGTGCGGGTCACCCGCGCGGTGCCGGTCACCCTCCACGAAGACGGGCGGACCCTCTCCTTCACCACTGCCGCGCCCACCGTCGGGCAGGCGCTGCAGGAAATCGGCCTGGCCCTCTATCAGGCCGACCGCGTGCGACCCGACCTGGGACAGCCCGTATCGGCCGGGATGCACATTTACCTGGAGCGCTCCCGCCCGGTCACCGTCCTGGTGGACGGGAAGACGGTCCGCACCCGCACCCACCGCGACCGGGTGGGGGAAGTGCTGGCCGACCTGGGCATCGTCCTGGTGGGCCAGGACTACACCGACCCGCCGCCGGATACCCCCCTGGGCGAAGAGACCGTCGTCCAGGTCGTCCGGGTGGCGGAGGCGTTCCTGGTCCAGCAGGAACCGATTCCCTATCCGGTGCGCTGGCAGCCGGACCCCGAACTGGAAATAGACCATCGGCGGCTGATCCAGGACGGCGTGCCGGGCATCCTCCAGCGGCGCTGGCGGGTCCGCTACGAGAACGGCGCGGAGGTCGCCCGGGCCCTGGAGGACGAATACGTGGCCGTCCCGCCGACGGACAAAATCATCGGCTACGGGACGAAGATCGTGATCCGGCAGTTGGAGACGCCGGAGGGGACGGTGGAGTACTGGCGGGTCATCCGCATGCTGGCGACCTCCTACAGCGCGTCCACGGCCGGGGTGCCGAAGACCAATCCCTATTACGGACGCACCCGGCTGGGTCTGCCGATGCGGAAGGGAATCGTCGCCGTGGACCCGCGCGTCATCCCGCTCCGCTCGCGCGTCTACGTGCCCGGATACGGCATTGGACTGGCCGCCGATACCGGCGGCGCCATCAAGGGGCGGCGGATTGACCTGGGCTACGACGACGACAACCTGGTCCTCTGGTACCGTTGGGTGGACGTCTACATCCTCACCCCTGTCCCGCCCCCCGACCAGATAGCGTACATTCTGGACTGACCGCGACCGATGACCGACGTCCGGCAGATTCTCCGCCGCCACGGTCTGGAGCCCCGTCGGGAACTGGGGCAGCATTTCCTGGTGGACG
>JAPYWT010000124.1 GCA_028276215.1 Thermoflexus sp.
CGTTGGGTTACCCCGCCTGGCCGTCGGGTCATTCGCCGCCACGTACACCCGCCGCCACTGGGGCTTCTCGCCCCCAAAGTTCACCAGCAGCCCCACCGCCCATCCCCCGTCCCGCAGGTACGCCTCCAGTTGCGCCCGATGCTCCTCCGTCAGCCGCCGCACCCGCTTCACCTCCACCGCCACCTTCTCCTCCACCACCAGGTCCACCGCCCCCTCCCCAATCCGCCGCTCCCGATACCGCCGCACCACCGGCACCTCCACCCGCACCCCCAGCCCCCGCCGCCGCAACTCCACCGCCAGCGCCTGCACCAACTCCCCCTCCGGGTACGCCGTCCGCCGCAACCCCAACTCCCGGTACACCGCAAAGTACGCCGCCAGAATCTTCCCCGTCAATTCCGAATGCAAATACTCCGCCATCGCCCCTCCACTCAATACCGGACGTGATCCCCCTCAATGTACCGGCGGCGGTCGTCCTCCGGCCGCCGCCCACGCGGCGGATCCTCCCCCGACCGCAGGACCTCCAGCAGATACCCCCCACCCAGGTCCCTCCCCCGCTCTATCTCCGAAAGCACATACTCCACCCACCCCCGCACCCGCTCCGGATTCCGCCGCCACGCCTCCCGCAGCTCCCGCATCGGCCCCGGGCCGCAAAACCCGATCCGACCCAACTTCTCCAGCAGGTCCTCCGGCAGAACCCCATCGGCATCCGCTGCGCCGCGCCCACCGCCGCCATCCCGCTTCCGCCGCCCCCCGGCACCGCTTCCGGCAAAACTCTGCCGCTTCCGCCCCCCTCCGGCGGCAAAACTTTGCCGTCCGGCAAAACTTTGCCGCCCGCCCGCATTGTTGCTGCTGTTGCTGCTGTTGCTGCTGTTCCTCTTTCTGAAATCTTGATCCTGTTCTGAGTCATTAACAGCAGCAGCAACAGCATCGGCGGCAAAAGTTTGCCGTTTCGCCGCTGAATCGGCAAAACTTTGCCGCTCCGAACCCTCTCCGGCGGCAAAAGTTTGCCGTTTCATCTCCGTCCCGGCAAAACTTTGCCGCTCCCGCTCCTCTGCTCCGGCAAAAGTTTGCCGCTCCGGGTCTTTCGCTCCGGCAAAAGTTTGCCGCTCCTCCACCCCAACCTCCTCCCCCCGCACCGCACCCGCCCCCTTCTCCGGAAACCGGATCACCATCCGCCCATCTGACCGCCGCTGCACCGTGATCAGCCCCCGCTCCCGCAGCGCCGCCAGATGCCCCCGCAGCGACCGCTCGCTGCACCCGCACACCCCCATCACCTCCTCCGGCCACAGCGCCGGCGTCTCCCGATAGTTCGTCGCCCACGCCAGCCCCCGCAACCGAAGGTACGTCCGAAACAGCGGGTCCGGCAACCCCTCGTCGTACACCACATCCGGCGAAACATTAATATACCGTGGAGGCAGGTCTGTCATCTCACCCCTCCTGCTCCCATACCCCCGAAGACCCCACCAGTTCCAACTGGGTGAAGGTCGGGTGGTCCCAGCGCAAACTGATCAGCCCATCTATCAGCGTCACCAGCCGCCGGTCCACCTCCCGATCGTGCCGCACCGCCAGCCGACCGCCCCGCCGCACCGGAGCCTCCCCCGTCAGCAGCAGCGCCAGCGCCTCCCCCGCCGGGGTGGGAGAGAGCAGAATCCACTGCTCCATCCCCTCCCGAACGGTCTCCACCTCTACATCCTCCAGCAAGATGAACTTCGCCATCATTACCTCCGTCAGTCGTTAGCCGTCAGCCGTCAGCCATCAGTCGTCAGCCGTCAGCCGTCAGCCATCAGTCGTCAGTCGTCAGCCGTCAGCCGTCAGTGGTCAGCCGTCAGTGGTCTGTCGTCTGTCGTCCGTGGTCCGTCGTCGGTGGTCGGTGGTCATCGCCCACGGTCTCCTTCCCAGAACGCAGCCTGGGGTCGGGGACGAACGCAGCCGGAGCCCCGACCTCCCCCTCCGGAACGCAGCCCGGGGCCGGGGATGAACGCAGCCAGTGCCCCAGCCAGGGGAGAGACCCGTACCCCCGAACCACCGACTTCACAACATCAGCACCTCCCCCAGCGCATCCAGGAGACGCTCCGCCTCGTCGTCCGCCGCATCCGGCGCCGGGCGGGCCACCACCGCCCCCTCCAGCCGGGCCAGCGCCGCCTCCACCGCCGCCTCCACCACCGCACGGATTTCGGCCAGGTCCACCGCCGCCCCGGCTGGGGCAGCAGGCGAGTTCATCCCCAGCCCCCGCCGCAGCGCCTCCTTCACCGCCTGGGACTTCGCCCCGTACGGCTGACCCTCCATCCCCGCCAGCCAGCGGAGCAGGTCGTCATCCGAACCGGGATACAGACGAATCGTGAGTTGTCTGGCCATCTTCCACACCCACGAGATGACAGCACCTGACAGCACCTGCCATCAAGTGATGTCATCTGAACGCCCGCACCGCATAGCGGGCCAGCCCCACCGCATTGGCCGTCACCGGCTCCGGCAGCACCACCCCGTGCGGATACTGCCGCAGCAGCGCCTCCCGCAGCAGCGCCGCCCCACCCCCCACAAACAGCAGGTGGGCAAACTGCCGCCCGTTCCCCCACCGGCTCTCTATGAAGGTCACCACCTCCGAGGCCGTATTCTCCAGCGCCTGCCGCACCAGCGGCCGCAGGTCCACCCGCTCCCCCGCCACCACCCGCTGCGTCTCCTGCCCCCGCAGCAGCCCGTCCGCCTCCGGCAAACTCAGGCTCAAACGATGCCGATCCCGCACCCCCTGGATCAGCATCTCCGCCGCCCGCCGGATGCCCGCGGTGTCCCCACCCGTGAATCGCCCCACGACCTCCCCGCCCTCCACTGCGAAGAGGTCCAGGGTGTTGAACCCGATGTCGCATACCGCTACCGGCGACTGGAGGTCCGCCCGGCTCCGGGCCCACCGCCCCCCGTTATCCAGCCCCCAGGCGAAGAACGCCCCCGCCGGCTGCGCCATCGCCCGTGCCGCCGTCACCTCCAGCCGTACCTCCTCCCCGTTGACGGCGAACTGGTGCTCCCCTACCATCCACCGCCGCAGGCCCCCCAGCGTCTCCAGCGCCCGCTCCCGGTCCGCCATCACCTCCACCGGCAGCCCCACCATCGCCGCCAGGGTGTGCTCCCCCGCCCCCAGCAGGCGATAGAGGGTGGCGTAGCAGAGGGCCCGCAGTTCCGGCCCGTCGGAGAGCCGCAGGAAGTCCATCCGCTGCACCGGCCGGGCATACCGGAACACCCCCTCCCCCACCAGGTACTCCGTCTCCCCGAAGGTGACCCGGTCGGGGAGGATGCGGGGGCGGCGGGTCAGGTCTCCGGCGGAGAGCAGGCCCAGGTCGGCCCGCCCCGCCCCTACCACCGAGGGGACGACCGCTACCTGCATCTCCTCCTCCGTCACCCAGGCGGCCTTGAAGCCGCCAAACCCGGGGTCTACCCCCACCAACAACGTCCGCTTATCCATTTCCGCCTCCTTTGCCTCTTGCCTCTTGCCTCTTGCCTCTTTGCTATTTGACCATTCTCCGGACGGTGATCGCCGCCGGCAGGTCGGGGTCAGAAAACTGGACCACCTGAGTGAAGAAGTCCAGCGCCCGGTAGACCCGAACCAGGCAGCACTCCCCCGACATCTCTATGAACCAGGCGCAGTCCCTCCGGCACTCCTCGTACATATCCGACCCCAGCGAGAACAGCGGACACATCTTCGCGGGTTTCGTCTCGGCCATGGCCTTTCCTCCTTCTGGTCATTGGTCATTTGGTCATTCTGTCATTGGTCATTTGGTCATTCTGTCATTGGTCATTCATCGGCAGCCACACCTCCGGCACCAGGCAGCCCCCCACCCCCTTCACGGGGAGCCGGGGGAGTTCCAGCGCCGCCAGTGCCTCCGCCGCCTCCTCTTTTAGCGACGGGTGCACCACCACCGACCCCGGCAACCGCCCGTGCCGACCGTAATAATCCCGCAGTGCCTCCCGCAGCCGCTCCGTCAGGTCGCCGCGGCCGTCCCGGTAGACCCGGTACACCGGTAGATTGGTATGCTGGTTATGAGTCACTGGTAGATTGGTACACTGGTCATTGGTCATTCTGTCATTGGTCATTCTGTCATTGGTCATTTCCCCCTGTGCGGCCCTGTGCGCCCTGTGCGGCCTGTGCGCCTGTGCGGCCCACCCCCGCCACCCCCAGCAGTTCATCGGTTACACGGCGCGGGTCCGTGGCGTGGCGCGGACGGGTCAGCCACCCCCGCCGCTCCCAATCCTCCGCCAACAGCCGAATCCGCCAGGCCGTCATCCGCCCCCGAAACGCCTCCGCCAACTGCCCCACCGGAAATGCCCCGCCCAACCGCTCCACCGCATATACCACCAGTTCCCGCTCCTCATCGGAGAGAACCGGCCCCGCCTCCCCCAACGGCACCCCCTCCACGTAGTACCCCTGGAGTTCCACCAACCGGCTGCTCCCCGGCAGCCGTACCAGCATCCGCCCCGCCACCGCCGGAAGCCCCTCCGCCCCCGCCGCCTCCAGAATCGCCTCCGACTGCCGCCGCTCGGCACACCGAAACGCCACGCGGGTGGAGCAGTTGGCCCGAATCAGGGTGTTGATCACCTCCGCCTTCGGATTGGTGGCCGAGAGAATCAGATAAATGCCCAGCCCGGCCCCTTTGGACGCCAGCCGCAGAAGGGACCGGTAGAACGGACTGCGCAGCCCCGCCAGCACCGCCAGATCAATGAATTCGTCCACCACCAGCACCACCACGGGCAGCGTCCCCACGGCCCGCACGCAGGCCGCCCGGTTCGTCGCCCCCACCGCCGCAAATCGGGCCTGGCGGGCCTCCGCCTCGTTCAGCACCTCCCCCACCAGGCGGGTCGCGTCCTCCACCTCCGTCGCCACTCCCAGCGTGTGCGCCGTCCGCCAGCCGGAGAAGTCCACTCCTTTCGGGTCTACAATGGCAATGCGGACCTCATCGGCGGTATGGACGGAGACCAGCGCCGTCAGCACGGCCCGAATCCACGCCGTCTTGCCCGTGCGGGTCGTCCCCCCCACCAGGATGTGCCCCAGGTCGGGCAGAGATGCCCACACCGGGCCGCGCCGCCCCACCCCCAGCGGCACCGGGTACATCAGCCCGGACGGGCAGTGGGAAAGGTCCAGGGGAACGTGCCGGGGCAAAGGCTGAGGAGGCTGAAGCGGCTGGCGGCCCACCTGAACCGCCAGCCCGAAGGAGTCGGTGACCACAACCGGGCGGCCCCCCAGCGCAGCCCGCAGTTGCCGCCGCAGGTCCGGGTCCAGCCAGGCCTCGCGGGGGATGCCCGCCAGCCGCTGCATATCCAGGACGAAGACCAGCCGGTCGGGCAGAAGGATGCCGTCGGCAACGGGGGACTGCCCACTGCCCAGCAGCCCCCGCTGACGCAGGGTGGCAATGACCACGTTCCAGGTCTGATACGCCTCGTTCATTCCTCCACCTCCCCTTCCTGGACTTTGCGCCAGTCCGCTTCCAGCGCCTGGACCATCGGCGGGGGAAGGACGCCGCTGGCGGCGGCCTGGTCCAGCCGCCGCAGAACCAGCACCCGGCGCAGGCCGCCGCCGAACCCCGGCGGGAGACGGCGGCGGGAGCGAGATGCCCCCTGCCCCGGCAACCCCCGGCTGACCAGGTCCACCGCCTGATCCCGGGCCACCACCCCGGCCTGGTACTCCGGCGGCGCCAACGGCGGCTGCTCCACTTCCCGGTCCACCACCGTAGCCGGGCCAAAGGAGCGGTCGGGGTCCATCACCACAATTCCCCCGCCGGGACGAGGGAGCACCAGGATCGGGGCATCCCCCCGGGCATCGCGGGGGACCGCCCGCACCCGCGCCTCCGCCGCCTTCGTCATCCGATACCCGGCCCAAACGAGCAACCCGAACGCCGTGAGGAGCAGAACCCAGGGGCCGTACGCCCGGACCGGGTAGGTGAGCCGGGCCCGCTCCGCCGCTAGGCGGGCCTGCTCCGCCTGCGCCGCCTGCGCGGTCAACTGCATGGACAGGGCGGAATAACTGGCCGTGCGGGTGATGTCCCAAGCCTGGGCCGTCTGGACCGCGCGGGTGGCCTCTACCTGGGCCGTCGCCGTGGTGAATTCGGCCCGGGCCGTGGCCGTTTCCATTGCCCGGGTTGCCTCTGCCCGCGCTGTGGCCGTGGCGGACTCTGCCCGGGCCGTAGCGGTGGCTGTATCGTTTTTGGCCTGCTGGGTGACCGTCGCCCCCCAGAAGCGCGCGGAGGCGGTAGAGGTCAGGTCGCGGGCCACAATCGTCTGCTGGCTCCAGAACACGGCCAGGGTTGCCTCTGCCTCCCGCTTGGCCATTTCGGCCTGGATGGCCTGGGCGTACTCCTCTACGCCCAGGGCTTCCACTGTTGGCCGTAGCAGGGTGGAGGTGACAACCGGGGGCACCGGTCCATATGGCGTGGGCGTAGAAGTGGCGCAGGAAACGGCCAGCAATGCCAGAACCACCCCGGCGACCCCCAGGGCCAGGGCGTTATTCCCACCACGGCAGGGCCAGGTCGTTGTCTTCCTCATCTGCTCCCACCTGGGGATTCGGGACGGATACATATGGGAACGAATACGGCTGGGGCGGAATGAAGTACATCGGGTACGGGTAGGCCGGCGGCACGGGCAGGGGGTATCCGGCAGGACCGGGAGCCGTCCCGACCTGTCCCCAGTACGCATTGGGGCCGGGGAGCCAGCGGGGCCGCTGGCGCTGGCGGCGGAGATAGAGGTACGCCGCCACCCCGCCCCCTGCTACCAGAAAGAACAGAATCAGGATGACCGCGCCGGCCAGCGAAGCCGAGGTCGCCGCTTGCCCGGTGGCCGCAATGGAAGCCGTCGTGGCCACCGCGCGGGTCGCCCGGGCCTGCTCCAGGAAGGCCAGCCCGATGATGGCGGCCACGATCAGGCCTCCAACGACCAGCAGGAAGCGAGCGATGACCTGCCCAAACTTAATGAGCAGGATGCCCGCACCCAGCGCCACCACCGCTATGATGAGAAGGTTCATCTCCGACATCCGCGCCTCCTTGAAGAAAAAACGACCGGCAGGCCCGATCCGTCCCTCGCACCGGACGGCGGTATCTCCGA
>JAPYWT010000125.1 GCA_028276215.1 Thermoflexus sp.
GAGGAGCAATGGCAGACCAACGGAGAATAAAAGGTGCGCCCCGCCGGGGGAGCGGCGGGGCGGGGACGGGAAGCACCAATGGGTATACCGGGCGCTTCGCCCTTATTATACCCCCTTCGCCCCTGCAGCGCAAGTCCCGCGTTCCCGGCTCGCCGCCCCCCGCAGGAGCCAGCCTTCAGCACGAGTACGTATCAGGAGGAAAACCATGACAAGCCGGGACGTGATTGAACATATCCGCGAAGCGGTGGACTTCCCCGCCCTGGTGGAGGAGACCATCCCCCTTCCCCGCTACCCGGACGGGAAGCCCGTACTGGTTCGCTGCCCTTTCCACGATGACCACCACCCCAGCCTGGCCATCTACCACGACCACGCCCACTGCTTCGGCTGTGGCTGGCACGGGGACGCTTTCACCTGGCTGATGCAACGGGACGGCCTGACCTTCCGGCAGGCCCTGGAAACCCTGGCCCAGAAGGCAGGCATCCCCCTGCGCGCCTTCTCCCCAGAGGAGCAACAGAGGGCCCAGGAGCGCCGCCAGTACGAAGAAGCCCTGGGCCTGGTCGCCCGCCACTTCGCCCGACACCTCCAGGAGACCCCCAGGGCGTTGGAGTACGCCCGGGGCCGGGCCTGGACGGATGAAACCATCCGGGCCGAGGGCATCGGCTATGCCGATGGCAGTCCCCTCCCCCTTCTGGGGCATCCTCAGGCCCAGGCCGTCGCCGATGCCCTGAACCGCTGGGCCGGACGGGTGGGCGGCGCCATCGTCTATGCCCACCGCCAGGGCGGACGGGTGGTCTACCTCTCGGGACGGTCCGTTGAGGGCAAGGAGCACTACAATCCCCCCGCCGAACAGGCCGGGCCCCGAATGCCCTACTGCAACGCCCTGTACTCCCCGCGCGTCCGGGAACTGGTCATCGTGGAGGGCCAGGCCTGCGCCATTACCCTGGGCGGGTGGGGCATCCCCGCGCTGGCCCTGGCCGGTTCCGGAGTGACGGAGAGCCTGGCCGAACTCCTGGCCCGACACCGCCAGCGTGGGACGGACCTCTACGTCGTCCCGGACGGGGACGGGAAAACCGACCTGGCGGCCCTGGCCCGCGCCGCTGGCCCGCTACTGCGCATCGTGCAATTGCCGGAAGGCACGGCGGACGTCAATGCCTTTGCCCAGAGCGGGGCCAGCGCCGAAGACTTCCGGGCCCTGTTGTCCAATGCCCCCACCTGGCTGGACCTGCAGATAGAGAGGACGGCCCAGGCCCGGGGCGCCGAACGGGACCGGGCGCTGGAAACCCTCTTCCCCCTTCTGGCCGAACTGGCCGACCGGTCCCCCATCACGGCGGCCCGCTATAAAGGCCAGGTCCTCAAAACGGTGTCGGACCTCCGGTCCCGCGACTACGACCGGCTGTTGACGGCGGCCCGCAACGGGAAGAGAGAACCCGAACCTGCCGAAATCCTGGAGGGAAATTACCCGCTCATCTCCCCTGCGCTGGACTTCCTGGATGACCTGGCGGTGGTGATGGTCCCCTTGATGACCCGGTCAGACGACAGGGTGGACTACCAGCCCTACCTGGTCACCAGCGATCGGGAGTTGATCCCCCTGAATGGGGAGCGGATGATCACGGTGGGAGGAAGGCCGGTCATCCTGCGGGACCCGCCGGCGCGACTGCCCGGGTCGGCGCGCTGGGCGTGGGCGGACATCCAGGCCTACCGGCAGGGGGATGCGCCGCCGCCGACAGAGGTACTTCGGGAGACGGAGCGCCTCCTGGACGAGTACGTGGACTTCCGGGATGCGGGGACCAGTACGGTGCTGGCCCTCTGGGTGATGGGCACTTACCTGTACCCGCTGTTTGAGGCCTATCCCTATCTGGCCCTGCAGGGGCCGAAGGGCAGCGGCAAGACCAAGACCCTGGACATCCTGGCGAAACTGGCCTTCAACGGGCGGGTCTCCAGCAGCCTGTCCCCGGCATCCCTGTTCCGGATAGTGCAGGCGACCCGGGGGATGCTGGGCATAGATGAGGCGGAGCGGCTGAGCGACTTCCGGGACCCCCTGGCGGGCGACCTGCGGCTGCTGTTGAATGCGGGCTACAAGCGGGGCTCGCCAGCGATCCGCTGTGAAGGCGATGAGCACCGGGTCACCGAGTTTGAGGTGTACGGGCCGAAGGCCATCGCCAGCATCCGGGGGTTGGAGGACGTGCTGGAAAGCCGCTGCATCCGGGTCACGATGCTCCGGACGACAGGGCCGAAGGGCAACCGGCTGGTCTCCGAAACCGGAGAGGATTGGGCAAAGGCCCGACACGGATTGTACTGCTTTGCGCTGCAGCACTTCCGGGAAGTGCGGGAGGCGTACCTGCGCGGTGTTGGTGCGGACGGTCTGAACAACCGGCAGGCAGAACTCTGGCGTCCGCTGCTGGCCATCGCGGCCTATCTGGACCACCTGGGCATGGAGGGCTTGTTGCAGCAGGTGCAGGAATATGCCCGGCGGAATGCAGAACAGGCCGAGGAGGACGGATTGGACGATGAGAGGAGGGCATTGCTGCTGGCACTTTATAAGCTGGCAGAGAAAGGCAGAGAACAGGTGATGCCGAAGGAAATCAAGGAGGCCATGGCCGCCTTTATGGAGGACGAGGAGCACGCCGCGATCAAACCCTCCTGGATCGGCTATCGGCTCCGGGAGTTCGGCCTTCAGCGGAAGCGCACCAGGCAAGGAAGCCTCTATCCAATCACGAAGGAGGTCATCCTGGACCTGATGTGTCGGTACGGCGTGGAAGTGCCAGCCAGCCTGTAGCAGAAATGCAATTGTACAGGCGGTCACCCCAAAAACCTGTCACAGTTGTCACAGTTGTCACAACCTGTCACAGTTGTCACAGAAACCCTATAAATGTGACAGGTGTGACAGGTTGTGACGGGTTTGACAGATGTGACAGGTTTATGGAAAGGCCCGTTGTTTCATTGCACATCTGAGACGCACACGGGCTGAGGAATTGAGAAGTACCACCCCAAACAAAGATTGCATCTTCAAGGAGAGGTTTCCACT
This sequence comes from Thermoflexus sp., assembly GCA_028276215.1. Taxonomy (GTDB): domain Bacteria; phylum Chloroflexota; class Anaerolineae; order B4-G1; family DUEL01; genus SpSt-77. Next base: position 3,026 of record JAPYWT010000125.1, read on the forward strand.
CAGGAGGTGAAAAATGCTTCTCAGCGAAGCCATAGAACGGTTAGTGATTGCGACCCAGGCAGATGGGTTAAGCCCAAATACAACGGACGGTTACCGCAGGAAATTGAAGCCTCTGCTGGACTTTCTGGGCGATGTCCCGGTGGAAGAGATTACCACGGATGACCTGCGGCGATATGTTGCCTACCTTCGGGGACGCACTACGCTCTATCCCTGTCACCCTCACCACAAAGAGCGAAAAGGGACTCTTTCGCTGGCCACAATAAACGGGCACGTGAGGGCCTTCAAGCGTCTCTTCAACTTTCTGGAGGCAGAAGGGGTCATTGAATCCGCTCCTTCCCAAAAAATCAAGACCCCTCGTCCTCCCCGCCATGAGCCGAAATCAGCCGATCTCAGGGATGCAGAGGCCATGCTGAACGCCATTTCAGGGGATACCCCTCAGGACCGGAGGGATAGAGCGATCATCCTGTTCCTGATTGACACAGGGTGCCGGGTCGGTGGCCTGTGCAGGCTGAAGGTGAGCGACATTGACCTGGAAAAGGGCGAGGCCCTGGTCACTGAAAAGGGTGAGAAGGCCCGAATCGTGTTCTTCCGTCCGGAGACGGCAGAGGCGTTACGTGCCTGGCTGAAAGTCCGGCCGAACGACCAGGGAGACTGGTTGTTCGTAAGCCTGGGGAACAAGGCACGAGGAGCGTTATCGGTGGGAGCAGTGGAGCAGGTACTGAGGCGGCGCGCCCAAAAAGCGGGCGTCAAAGGAAGGGTCAACCCTCATGCCTGGCGACACGCGTTTGCCCGAAGGTACATCTGCAAGGGGGGTGACCTGGCCACTCTCTCGGATCTGATGGGGCATGCCAGCCTGGAAATCACCAAGGCCAGTTACGCTATCTTCACCAAGGAGGAACTGCGAGAGAAACATCAACGCTACAGCCCCGTAACCGAATTGAAGGTTGTCAGGAGTAGCAGGGATGATGGGACAGAATGAGAGCGGTGGATTTCCATTGCCAAGGGCCCCACCACAGACTTGGCTAATCGCGGTTCGTATTGTATAATTGAACCCAGAATTCAAATTCCGCGTATAAAACACAAACAGCGAGTATGAAGACCGCAAAGACCCTGGGGCCGTCAAGCGCCGAACTCCTTTTGCGCCTGAGCGGGGAGGGGAAAACCATTTTCTCCATTGCCGATGCCTGCGCAATCACCGGTCAGTCGTACGCAGCGACCGCCGCACTGCTCAGTCAGATGGTACGGAAAGGGTGGCTGGTGCGGCTGGTCCCGGGCAGGTACCTGATCGTACCCCTGGAGGCTGGCCTGGAGAGTGTCCCTATGACAGATCGGTACGTCATTGCCCGCCAGGTCCTGGCGCCGCTCCCTTACTATATCTCCTATGCCAGTGCAATGGAAATCCACCAGATGACCACCCAGCCGGTCAATACGGTGTATGTGACCGTGCCCCGGCAGCGGGCCAGCCGGTTGATTGCAGGCGTCTGGTATCGCTTCATCTATGCGAGCCAGCGTTCCTTTTGGGGGTGGGAAGATGTCTGGGTTACCGATCAGGACCAGGTGAGAGTCAGTGATTTAGAGAAGACTGTCCTGGATTGCGCAACCCGTCCGGACCTTTGTGGGGGGATCACCGAACTGGCTAAAGGAATCTGGCTGCGTAAGAGCGACCTGAACGAGGAGCGGCTGGTATCCTACGTGCAACGGCTGGGCCACCGGGCAGCGGCCCGGCGGCTGGGCTTCTTGCTGGAAACTCTCCATACGGTTGACACAGAGATAACCCGAGAGGGCTCTCCAGACATTGCGGCTCTGGGCCGACCGGAGACGATTTCGGCGCTTCTTGCCTTCACCGGCGGCTCGTACGCTTTGCTGGACCCAACGCTCCCTGACCAGGGCCCCTATCGGGCCCGCTGGGGGCTGCGGATCAATCTGGACCCTGAAGAATTGAAAACCATTATCTGGACGTGAGGGACAATGATTTCACCTGCTGTATGCGTTAAACGAGCCGTACCTGCAGGCACCGTATAGCGATTACCCGAACAATGTAAGGTTTCCCACTTATTCCCTTGAGGAGATTCTGACCGAGAAGTTGTGCGCTCTCATCGGGCGCACCGAGCCTCGGGATCTTTACGATGTCTACTGGCTGTTGGAATGTGGCCAGGTGGACCTGGAGGCTTTGCCCGCAGGTTTCGCCGCCAAATGCCGACATAAAGGGCAGGATCCGGAACGGTTGAGACAGGTTCTGGCGGCCCGAGAGACAACATTTGCGCGGCTATGGAAGTCCCGGCTGGCCATGCAGGTTCAAGACCTCCCCCATCTGAACGAGGTTCTCCGATCTGTACACCGACATCTCCGCTTGCTTGGACTCGCCTGAGTTCAGCCTGGCACAGGCCATGGTCGTATAAGGCGCTCAATAACCGCTGTGGCAATCCTTTTGCCATTCCGAAAATTCTGCTACGGCCTTCATTGCAGGTCCTCAAGGGTTTGCAGGTCGGCCTCCAGTTCCTCCAGGTCGTAATGGCGCGGAACCCCCTCAGCCGCCAGCAGTTCGTGGAATTCCCATTTGGAAAGCCCCGCCAGTTCGCGCGCTTTTCCGAAAGAGAGCAACCCTTTTTCATATAGCCGGATGGCCAGTTCGCGCCGGAGTCGGGCCTCCTGCTCGGCAACCGGGATACGCAGCGCTTCGCGCACATCGGGCGGTAATTCCAGCACTACAGCACGCATTGGACCCACCTCGCTTGACTGGACAGGCTGTTCTCCGCGGTTATAGTATACCAGGCATCCGGAGATGTGCAACCACAGATGGAGAGGCAAAACCTTATAGCAGGCCGCCTTGTGTCGTAGTTTTATTACTTTAGTCCGGTAAAAATTGCTCATAAGCCCTTGGTTGGGGGTTCAAATCCCTCCGTCGCCACTGGAAAACAACAAACGCCCCACATCAACAGTGGGGCGTTTGTGTCTATCCGGGCTGATCCAAGCCAGCGGCACCACGACGGCCACTACCATGTAGATTTGTCGCCCTCCGGGGACTTGCGCCAGCCCAGACGGGCCAGAAAGGCCCGGTCCTCCTCGGTCAGCGGGGCCCGCTCCAGCAGGTCCGGGCGGCGCTCCAGGGTGCGCCGCAGGGCCTGCTCCCGCCGCCAACGGGCAATCGCCGCGTGGTTGCCCGAAAGAAGGACCTCCGGCACCGCCCACCCCCGAAAGACCGCCGGTCGGGTGTAGTGCGGATATTCCAGCAACCCCCAGGCATAGGAGTCCTCAAACGTCGCCCCGGGGTCTCCCAGGGCCCCCGGCAGGAGCCGGGTGACGGCGTCTATGATGACCATCGCCGCCAGTTCGCCCCCGCTCAGGACGTAATCCCCGATGGAGATTTCGTCGGTCGCCAGGTGCTCCCGCACCCGTTCGTCCACCCCCTCGTAACGGCCACAGATCAGCACCAGCCGGGGATAACGGGAGAGTTCTCTCGCCACCTCGTGGGTAAAGAGCCGCCCCTGAGGGGAGAGGAGAATCACGGGGACGCCCTTCTCGTCCCCCAACACCGCCTCCACGGCGGCGAAAATCGGCTCGGGCTTCATCACCATCCCCCCGCCGCCTCCATAGGGGGCGTCGTCCGTAATGCGGTGACGTCCGGTGGCGTAGTCCCGGATGTTGTGCAGGTGGACGGAAATGAGTCCGCGCTCCTGGGCCCGCTTGATGATGCTCTCCTGAAGCGGGCCAGTGAACATCTCCGGGAAAAGGGTCAGGACGTCAAACCGCATCATCCTGCCGGTCCGATGTTTCCTCCACCGCAGCGAGGGCCGAAGGGAGCAGTTCCCGCAGTTCCCGGGGGATCAGGACGACCCTTTGCCCCTCTACCGTCCCGTCGCTGAGCAGTCCATAGAGCCGCAGTCGCCCCATCAGGGTTTCCGGTAAGAAGAAAGACCACTCCAGGCTGTCCTCCAGGTCGTCCCCGTAGCGGGCGGTGAATTCGTCCCAGGGGAGAATGCCGCCAGCATCCAGAACGTCTCGCAAGGCCTGCCGTTCTTCCGCATCCAGTTCGGTCAACGCCTCCCGCA
>JAPYWT010000126.1 GCA_028276215.1 Thermoflexus sp.
CGGTGAGGAGTGCCAGGGCCGCCAGGACCAGCAGGACCGCGCCCGCGATGCCCCGCCTGCGGGCCGCGCGCTCGTAGGCACCGGGGACCACGGGCCGGAGCGCTTCCAGCGGCGTCACCCGCCCGGCTGACAGTGCCGGCCAGAGCCCCCCAGCCAGCGTCGCCCCGATTCCCAGGACGACGGCGGTCAGCAGGTTGGGCAGGGTCAGGACCGGCGTGGTCGCCTCCATCCGCAGGTACTGCTGCATCGTCGGCCGGACCATCAGCAGGAGCAGCCAGGCCAGCCCGTAGCCGCCGACCAGCCCCAGCGCTGTCCCGAAGACCCCCTGGAGCAGACTCTCCGCCAGGACCAGACCGACGACGGCCCGCCGGGACGCGCCGACCGCCCGGAGCATCCCCAGGTCGTGCCGCCGCTCCACCACGACGGTGCGGAAGGTGTTCAGGATGATGAACGCGCCGATAGCCAGGGCCATCACGCCGAAGAGGGCAAAGGCAATCTCCCCCATCTGCAGCGACGCCAGCAGTTCCTCCCCCATCTCCGGCGGCTCCGGCTTGAACGTGTCGCCCAGGGCCGCCAGGGCCGCCTTTTCCACCTCCTCCCGGTCCACCCCCGGCTTCACGACGGCCTCTATGACGTTGATCTGGCCGGGCATCCCCAGCAGTCGCTGGGCCGCCGGGAGCGGGACGTAGACCTCCTCCGTCCCCGGAAGAGAGGGCACGTCCAGAACGCCGACGACCTCAAAGTCCGTCGTGCCTGTCGCCGAGGGGAGCGTCAGCGTGTCGCCGACGGAGAGGGCGAGTTTGTCCGCCAGTCCCCGCGAGATCACAATGGCGTCGGCGTCATCGGGGGCCAGGAAGCGGCCCTCCCGCAGCGGGTAGTGGCGCAGGCGCGCGGCCACCTCCGGCTCCACCCCCACCAGCGTGAGGGCGTTCACCCCGGCCCGGCCCGCCAGCGCGGGCGGCAGCAGGACGTTGCGGTGCAGGGAGCCCGCCACCTCGGCGACGCCGTCCACCCCCCGTACTACCTCCATCCGGTCGGCGGGGAACGTCCCCTCCGTCACGCTGGTAAAGATCAGGTCCACCTTACCGGTGGTCGCCAGCACCGTCTGGCGGAAGGCCTGGGTCAGGGTGGGCAGCAGGGAGTTCATCCCGAAGAGGACGGCCACGCCGAAGACCACCGCCAGAGTGGTCAGCGCGGAGCGGAGTTTCCGGCCGCGCAGATACCGCAGGGCCATCATCAGTTGCACGCGCATGCTTTCCTCCTTTGGGAAAACCACGAAGACACCAAGACACGAAGTTTATTAAATTTTTCTTCGTGTCTTCGTGTCTTTGTGGTTTTTTTATTCACCACGAAGACACCAAGACACGAAGTTTATTAAATTTTTCTTCGTGTCTTCGTGTCTTTGTGGTTTTTTTATTCACCACGAAGACACCAAGACACGAAGTTTATCAAATTTTCTTTGTGCCTTCGTGTCTTTGTGGTGAATCCCCCTACAGTGCTTCCATTCGGGCCCGGAGGGCCTGGGCTTCCTCCTCGCCGGTCCCGGCCAGGCGCGTCTCGTCTATGATGCGCCCGTCCTTCAGGAAGAGGATGCGGTCGGCGTGGGCCGCGACGCGCGGGTCGTGGGTGACCAGCAGAATTGTCCGCCCCCACTCCGAGGCGATGCGGCGCAGGAGCGCAGCGATCTCGTCGCCGGCGCGGGAGTCCAGGTTGCCCGTGGGCTCGTCGGCCAGGATGAGGTCGGGCTCGGAGACCAGCGCGCGGGCAATGGCCACCCGCTGCTGCTGCCCGCCGGAGAGTTGGTCGGGGCGGTAGTAGAGCCGGTCGCCCATCCCCAGGCGCTGGAGCCACTGGGCCGCCCGGCGGTGGGCCTCGGCGGGCCGTACGCCGTCCAGCAGAAGCGGGAGCGCGGCGTTCTCCAGCGCGGTCAGCACCGGGATGAGGTTGTAGAACTGGAAGACGAAGCCGATGCGACGGCGGCGAAGCGCGGCCAGGTCGTCATCGCGCAGGCGCGTCAGGTCGTGGCCGTCCAGCAGGACGCGCCCCCCGGTGGGGCGGTCCAGCCCGCCCACCAGGTGCAGCAGGGTGGACTTGCCGCAGCCGCTGGGCCCCATCACGGCCAGGAACTCCCCCTTCTCCACGGCCATGTTGACGTGGTCCAGGGCAACGACGGCGGTTTCTCCTTTGCCGTAGATTTTGGTCAGGTTTTCGGTCTGGATGAGGGGCATGGTGACTCCTTTCAAGTCGCAGGGTCGCAGGTCGCAAGTCGCAGGGTCGCAGGTCGCAGGGTCGTGATGCGTGAAACGTGATGCGTAAAACGTGATGCGTGAAACGTGATGCGTAAAACGTGATGCGTAAAACGTGATGACTTGACTCACGTTTCACGTTTTACGTTTTACGTTTTACGCTTTACGTTTCACCCTCGGCCTTCCGCGCGGTTTCGGCTCCGGTTGCGGGACGGGTTGTTGCCGGACCTCCTCCAGCCGGGCCTCCACCATGTCCAGCCAGCGCAGGTCGGCCTCCAGGTGCATCACCACCTTGTCCAGGAAGAGGACGTAGGCCAGTTCTTTCTGGGGGTCGGCCTCCATCCGCTGGCGGGTGAAGCGGTGCAGTTCCTGGTACAGGGTGGCCCGCTGGACCTGGATGAGGCGGTGCAGGTCGGTCCCCTCCACCAGCAGGCCGACCATCAGTTTGACGAAGAACTCGTCCCGGTGGTGGTCGCCGACGACGCCGGTATAGAACCACTCCTGGAGGGCATCCTGACCGGCGGGGGTGAGGGCGTAGATGCGCTTTTCCGGCCCGCCCTCTTTCTCCACACCGACCTCGGCCACCAGCCCGGCCTCGGCGAGCCGCTCCAGCGTGGCGTAGACCTGGCCCGGCTTGACCTCCCACGTGTCCCGGCCGCCGACCAGCGCCTCAAAGGCGGCGCGCAGTTCGTAGCCGTGGCGCGGCTGTTGGGCCAGCAGTCCCAGAAGAGCGTGGCGGACGGACATCGGGAAAAAATAGTCTACGGGTGTTTAGTTTGGGGAAAATATACTACAAGTGAGGAGATTTGTCAAGGAGGGAGTCAGGTGGGGTGTGTCCCAATTTCGTCGGGCATGGCCGCTTTGCAGGACAACTGCGAGCAGTTGTCCTACAATCTTGGGACACACCCGTCAGGTGACTGTCACCGACCAGGTGACAGTCACCTGACCGGTACCTGAGGGGGCGGTCTACTCCACTTTATCGGCGACGGGGATTTCCAGCGGGCCCACGTCCTTCACCACCACGCGGATGCCCACCTGGTGGTTGCCGGGGCTCAGCGGGACCCCGCCGACCCGGAGCGTCACGATGGCCCCCAGGGGGAAGAGGACGGGGTTCCCCTCCGAGATGGCCCCGGCGGGCACGACCGTCCCGTCGGGCTGGTGGATGCTCACCCTCTCCAGCGGCACTGCCTTCCCGTCCAGCGTCAACCCCTTGAAGCCCTGGATGACGCCGGGGGCGATGGAGTTCTGCAGGGAGAGGACGAAACCGTCCCCCTCCGCCCGCAAAGAGTTTTTGACGTAGAGTTTTTTGAGGATTGCAGGGGGTATGGCTGGCATTATGACCTCCGATGAAATCTACGGCTGCCCCTCTTTAGGCTTCACCCGAACCTTCACCACGTCGGACTCTGCCCGGTTGCCCGCCGCGTCGTAGACGACGGCGCGGAAGCGCTGCTCCCCCAACTCGTTGATCCACCAGTTGACGTTGTAGGGCGGAATGGTGCGGACCGCAAAGGGCTGTTCCTCATCGTTGCGGTAAAACTCCACCCGCGCGATGGCGTAGTTGTCCTGGACGTCGGCGTTGACGTTGACCCACTCGTCCTTGCCGAAGGTGTACTCCTTGCCTGGCTCCGGGTTGGTCAGTTTCACCGTCGGCGGAGTGTGGTCCACCGTTACCTGGATGGCATACTGGCGGACGGCCTGGCTGTGGTCCACCACCGTCAACTGGAGGGTGTAGAGGCCCTCAAAGCCCGCCACGTACCAGTACTCCAGGACGTTGTGGTCCACCTGGTTGTAGTGGTCGGGGCCGATCTGAACCCACTCGGTGGGTTTCATCCCCGGGCCGACGGCGATGCGGTAGAAGGCGAAGTCGCCGCCTTTGGCGCTGCCGGTGATGGTGATGACGTCGCCGCCGACGTAGGCGTAGGGCTGCGGTTCGGTGATGATGACGTCGGCGTCCGCCAGGACGGGGCCGTAGATGGTGTCGTACTCGGTGGGCGGGAGCGGCGGACGCTGGTCCTCGGGGAGGCTCGCCAGCCAGTCGGCGGCCTCGGGCGGATAGACCTCGTACACCCGCTCCTCACAGAGTTCCGGAGGCGTGAAGACGGTGCAGAGCCGCCCCGTCTCCCGATTGACCCGCAGTTTCTGGTAGAAGTTGCAACTGGGCTGGGGCTCCGTCCCCGGAATGAAAAGTTCCTTCGTCCGGGGACAGGGGCAATCCTCGGTGGGAATCTCGCCGCTGGTGGCGCAGATTTCCCGTTCCACCAGCCCGTCCGGGCGCGGGAAGGGGAGAATCTCCAGGTCCTTGTGGGCGTACTCCATGACGGCGTGCCAGATGGGCGCGGCGCCCTCGGAGCCGGGGAGGTTGGCCATTTCGGAGTTGTCGGAGTTGCCAATCCAGACGCCGGTGATGATCTGGGGCGTGAAGCCGACACACCAGTTGTCCTTGAAGTCGTTGGTGGTGCCGGTCTTCGCGGCCGCCGGGCGGTCGTTGGAGAGTTCCAGCGAGTTCGGGTGGCCGAAGGCGGCCCAGCGGGCCTGCCGGTCGGAGAGGATGCTGATCATCAGGTAGGCCAGTTGCGGGGAGAGAATCTGTCGCTCCTCGGGTTTGTACTCGTAGAGCACGCGGCCGTTCCGGTCCTCCACCCGCAGGATGGCGACGGGGTCCAGGTCCCGGTAGCCCGGACCTTTCGGGGTGGTGGGCTTGCCGATCATCTTCCCGTAGTTGGCGAAGACGGAGTAGGCGTAGGTCATATCCAGCAGGCTGACCTCGCCGCCGCCCAGGGTAAGGCTCAGGCCGTAGTACTCGGTCCCCCGGTCCAGACTGTTGATGCCCATTTTGTGTGCGGTGCGGATGACGTTGTCCACGCCTGCCAGTTGCAGTGCGGCGACGGCGGGGATGTTGTAGGAGCGGGCCAGGGCCAGCCGCAGCCGCTGGGGGCCGTGGTACTTGCGGTCGTAGTTCTCGGGGACGTAGGGGGGCTGGCCTGGCTGCTGGAAGGCCGTCCGGACGTCCCAGAACAGTTGGGCGGGGGTATAGCCCTGGGAGAGGAGGGTGATGTACGTGAACGGTTTGAAGGCGGAACCGGGCTGGCGGAGGCCCAGCGCGGCGTTGTACCGCCCGGCGATGGCCTCATTCCAGTAGTCCAGGCTGCCCACCATAGCCAGAATCTCCGCCGTTCCCGGCCGCATGACGACGACGGCGGCGTTGGTGACGTGGTGGTCCTTGCCCCGGCTGGCGGCCCGCAGGGGCGGGAGGTACTGGGCGGCCTCGCAGCCGGAGGCGACGGCCTCTTCTATCACTTTTTGCTCGTCCTCGCCGGAGAGACGGCGAATCTGGGCCCGCGCGACGCATTCCGCCTGCTGCTGGAGGTTGTAGTCCAGGGTGGTGTAGACCCGCAGGCCGCCCCGGTAGACCATGTCCGCGCCGAACATCTTCTCCAGTTCGTTGCGGACGTAGACGGAGAAGTGGGGGGCCTTGAAGTTAAACTGTTCGGTGGGAGAGGCCAGCCGCCATGGCTCCACTTTGGCCTTTGCCGCCTGCGCCTCGGTGATGCATCCCTGGCGGACCATCGCGTCCAGGACCAGGTTCTGGCGCTTGCGGGCCTCAATGGGCGCGTCAAAGGGGTTCAGTTGAGGGAACTGAGGGATCGCGGCCAGCGTCGCCGCTTCCGCCAGGTCCAGGTCCCGGGCGTGCTTGCCGAAGTAGACCTGAGCGGCGGCCTCAATCCCGTAGGCCAGGTTGCCGTAGAAGTTGGTGTTCAGGTACCACTCCAGAATCTTCTCTTTGCTGTAGCGACGGGTGATTTCCAGCGCCAGGAGGACCTCTTTGATCTTCCGGGCGTAGTCCCGTCCTTTGGGCCCCTCCGCGCTGACGACCCGCTCCTCGGGCGGGATGAGGACGTTTTTAATCAACTGCTGGGTGATGGAGGAGCCGCCCTGGATTTGCTGGCCCCGGAGGTTGGCCCAGAAGGCGCGCAGGATACCGCGCGGGTTGACTCCCGGGTTCTCCCAGAACGTCCGGTCCTCTATGGCGACGGTGGCGCAAATGAGATGTTCCGGCACCTCTTCCAGCGGCACCCAGATCCGGTCGCCCGCGTGGGGGTCAATGATCTCCCACAGCAGGACCTGCCCGGTCCGGTCATAGATGCGGGTGGTCTCAAACTCCTGCTCCACGTGCTCAATCTGTTCCGGGTCGGGCAACTGCCGGGCGATGGAGGAATAAACGGCCGCCGCGCCGCCGACGACGCTGGAGAAGGCCGCCAGGTTCAGGATGACGGCGGCCAGCACGATGATGCCGACGACCCGCACCAGAGCGCCGGTGCCGGTACGGGCGCGGGCGCGGCGGCGCTGCTGGCGCTGAAGCGCGATCAGCCGAAGGGTCCGGATGGGTGTCATCTAACCTCCTCAGCCAGTTCAGTTTCATCCATTTCAAACGAAAAGGGAGTAATTACCTGCCACAAAGGACACAAAGTTTAGCGGTTAGTGGTCAGGGGTTAGTGGTTAGAAAAAAGGGCTAATCCCTGACGACTGACCCCTGACGACGAAAATTCCTTCGTGTCCTTTGTGCGGCCTTCGTGTCCTTCGTGGTTTTTATGAAATTTATTGAAAATCTCTGCGCTCTCCGCGTTCTCTGCGATGAGTTTTTGCAGCAGACTTAATAGTAGCAGAAAAGGGAAAAGTTGGCAAATCGCCGCGTTCTATCACGTAAAATGGTAACTATTCACGCCGATTGAAATCGTCCTCCCTGGGCACTTCATGCCGACCTCGCCCCGAGGGCTCGGCCCGAGGGGTGTCGGCCTGCCCTCACCCCTCCCCCCAACCCCCTCCCCT
>JAPYWT010000127.1 GCA_028276215.1 Thermoflexus sp.
TCCACCGCTTGGCGGAAGGCACGGTTCGCCACGGCGGCGGGCCGGAAATCCGGGTCCAGCGGCGCAGCGACGTTCGGCGGGACGGTGAAAAATTGCATCGGACCTCCTGAAGAAGATTTCTCTTTACATTCTCAGCAGCGAGAACAGCCCCAGACGGCGGGCCAGGACCAGCGCGGAGGCGCCCAGGATGACCAGTTCATCGGAGTCAAGGGGAGAGAGGTCCACCTGGACCTCCCCGGCGACCCGTTCCAGGGCGCGGGCGCGCGCTTCCTGGCGGACAACCTCCAGCAGCGGTTCCCCGAAGCGGGTGATGCTGCCGGCCAGCACCACGTGCCGGATGCCCAGCACGCTGACCAGCGTGGCGACGCCGAACCCCAGGTAGCGCCCCATCTGCAGGACCATCTGGCGCGTCGCCTCATCCCCGGCCTGGAAGGCCTCCAGGACGGCGTCCAGGGAAATCTGGTCGGGTGTGTCGGCCCACCGGTGGAGCAGGGAATCGGGGCGTCCCTGGGCAATCGCGGCCGCCTGGCGCAGGAGGGCACGGGTGCTGACCACCGTCTCCAGACAACCGGTATGGCCGCACCGGCAGGGCTCCCCTCCGTCCACCACCCGCAGGTGGCCGATCTCCCCGGCGCCGAAGGAATCACCGGAGAGAAGCCGCCCACTGAGGACGATGCCCACCCCCAGGCCCCGTTCCACCTTGACGACGGCCAGGCTTTCCGCGTCCCGCTCCCGCCCGAAGTAGTACTCGGCCAGGGCGGCGGCGTGGGAATCGTTGGCCACGTAGACCGGCAGATGATACCGCTGTTCCAGCAGCGCGCGCAGGGGCAGGTCCCGCCAGTCCAGGTTGACGGCCTGGTAGACAATCCCTCGCACGGCATCCACCAGCCCCGGCGTGCCGATGCCGATGCCCAGGAGCGGGCGGTCGGCCTGGGCGATGAGTTGGTCTATGGCCTCCCGGACCAGTTCCAGGGCCCGGTCGCCATCCCGGCTGAGCAGGGGGAGGCTGATCTGGTGGCGGACCTGGCCGCGCAGGTTGACCAGTGCGCCCCGGAAGGCGTCGCTGGCCAGGTCCAGCCCGATGAGGTAGCGGGCATCGTCCACCAGGCCGAGGAGGATGGGGGGCTTGCCGCCGGAGGAGGGCCGTGTCCCCACCTCCTCCACCAGGCCCTGCTGGATCAATTCGGCGACGACGTCGGAGACGGTGGTGCGGGTGAGGCGGGTGGCGCGGGCGATGTCGGCCCGGCTGAGGGGCCCGTGCTCGTAGATGGTGCGCAGCACCAGGCGGGTGTTGTGGGCCCGCGCCTGCTGACGGGTGGCCTTAGGCCAGCGAGGGATGGCGGCACGGATAGAGGTTTCGTCTGTCGTCATTTGAAAATCCAATAGACTTACAAAAAGAGCGGGTCAGGGGATAAGAACGACATTCTGGCGAGATTGTCCGGGGTATATTATACCACAACCTGTTTAGTTTGTCAAGTATACTTACAAATGGGTGTGTCCCAAAATCGTCGGGAGCCCGGTGGGCCAGGCCGTAAACGGCCTGGCTGAGGAAGTACCGGGCGCTGGAAGCGCCCTCTCCCTGTTGTAGGACAACTGCAAGCAGTTGTCCTACAAACGGAACACGGGTTGCCCAGGTGGAAAGGGGCGCTTTAGCGCCTCATCTTTGCCTGAGCCGGGCCGTTTACGGCCAGGCGAAAAGGCCAGCGGCCCAGCCCGACAAAACCGGGACACACCCTACAAAGTTGCGTGTTTTAACGGCACGGGTTTTTTGCAGCCTGGCCATTCTAATCTTTTTTCAAGGTATCCATCACCAAACTCTGACAATTTATGGGTAATATAAAAGCACGAAGGAATCACAGAGGGTCTCTGGCAGGAGGGGAAATTTGGAGGCTGTTTGCCAGGAAAGTTCGGTCGTGCCAGGTAAACGTATCGGGGGAAAGACGGCGCAGACGTTACGTCATCTTCCCGTCGGACTGGCTGTGGCACCGCTGCCGCTACTGGATGCAGCAGGTATCGGGCTCAGCCTTTGGGGAGCCTATTACCTGCGGTTCCGGGTCCTCCCTTACCATAACCCGGTCTCGCCAGGTTTGTATTTTTACCTGACCCTCCTGGCTATTCCCACATGGCTGGTCATCTTCGCTCTCTACCGGCTGTATGATCGCGAAAATCTCTTCGGCGGCTTGCAGGAATATGCCGGTGTCGTCAATGCCTGCACGGTCGGGCTGGTGGGAATTATCCTCTACGGGTTTCTGGATCGGCAGGGGACTGAGGAGATTTCTCGCGGCTGGCTGGCGCTGGTCTGGGGGCTTTCCGTCATCACCATCGGGACAACTCGCTTCCTGTACCGGCGTCTCATCTACCGCCTGCGGCGACGGGGGCTGTTCACCCGCCGGGTGCTCATCGTGGGGACCAACGATGAGGGGCGCTATGTCGCCGAACAGTTGCGGGCAGCACCTCAGGCCGGGATGGAGATCGTGGGCTTTCTGGACCCTCGGGAGTCTGCTGATCCCCCCGTAGAGGGCTTGCCGGTTTGGCGGGGTCTGAACGCGCTGGGAGAACTGGTCCGGCAACAGGGAATAGAAGAGGTCATCGTTGTCCCCACCGCCCTGCGGCGGGAGGAATTGCTGGAACTGTACCGGGATTGGGGTAAGGAGAAGTGCCTGCGCATTCGCCTCTCCTCGGGCCTCTACGAACTATTCACCACTGGCGTCCAGGTGCAGGAGGTGGGATTTGTCCCCCTGGTCAGCCTGAACCGGACCCGCATCACCGGTATGGATGCCCTGATGAAGGCAGTGCTGGACTACGTTGGCGCGACGCTCCTGCTGGTCCTGCTCTCCCCGCTTTTTCTTTTTATTGCGCTCTCCATCCGGCTGGATTCACCGGGGCCGATTATCCACCGCCGACGCGTGGTGGGATTGAACGGGCGCGTCTTTGATGCTTACAAATTCCGCACGATGATTGTGGACGCTGATACCTATCTGGAAAATCACCCCGAATTGAAACGGGAGTGGGAAGAGACGGGGAAGATTCGCAATGACCCGCGCGTCACGCGGGTGGGGAAGTGGCTTCGTCGCACCAGTCTGGATGAGTTGCCCCAACTGGTCAACGTGCTGAAAGGACAGATGAGCCTGGTCGGGCCGCGGATGATCACTCCCGCCGAACTGGCCCGCTTCGGTCGCTGGCAGCACAATCTGCTTACCGTCAAACCCGGTCTCACCGGCCTCTGGCAGGTCAGCGGACGGGCCGACCTGTCGTATGAGGAGCGGGTGCGGCTGGATATGTACTATATCCGCAACTACACCATCTGGCTGGATTTGCGGCTCCTGCTGCACACTGTCCGGGTGGTGCTCCAGGGAAAAGGAGCCTATTGATGAGCCCCAGAGGAGGCACAATGTTACTCATCGCCCGAGCGCCGGTCCGGATCAGTTTCGGCGGCGGGGGAACGGACATTCCGGCCTACTACGAGCGATACGGCGGGATGGTCGTCAGCACGGCCATCAATTACTACGTCTACACCATTCTGACACCGGGCCAGCCAGATGGAGTGCAGATTTTCTCCGCCGACTATCGCTCTTTCACCCGACGCCCGATCTGCGAGGACCTGATCTGGAACGGTGACCTGAGTCTGCCAAAGGCCATCGTCTACTACTTCAACATTCGGGACGGGTTGACCATTTTCCTGGCCTCCCAGGTCCCGCCGGGCACGGGTCTGGGCTCATCGGGAAGTGTGGCGGTCTCCATGATCAAGGCCCTGGCCTTCTGGTGCGGGCTGGACCTGGGCCCCCGGGAGGTCGCCGAACTGGCCTGCTTCATTGAGATCAACAAGTTGGGCATGCCGGTGGGCAAGCAGGACCAGTACGCGGCGGCCTTCGGAGGGCTGAACTGTTTCACGTTCCTCCGGGACGAGGTGCGGGTGGAACCGTTGCGGATGCCTCCCCAGGCCCGCCAGGAACTGGAACAGGGGTTGATGCTGTTCTTCACGGGCATTTCCCGCCAGTCCTCCACCATTCTGAAGCGACAGCAGGAAGCCAGCCGGAAGGGAGACCGGGAGACCATTCGCCGTCTGACGGCGATCAAGGAACTGGGACAGGAAATCCGGCGCGCGTTGGAAAACGGGGACCTGTGGACGTTTGGGGAACTCCTGCACCGCTCCTGGCTGGAGAAGCGCCAGGTGGCGGAGGGAATCACCAACCCCGAATTGGACCGCTGCTACGAGGTGGCCCGCGAGGCGGGGGCGCTGGGAGGGAAGGTGACCGGTGCCGGAGGCGGCGGCTTCCTGATGCTCTTCTGTCCGCCGGCCCGCCAGGCCGACGTCACCGAAGCGCTGACCGCCCTCGGCCTCCAGCGGCGCCCCTTCGCCTTTGAGGATGAAGGCGTCCAGATTCTGCAGGGAATCCCGTGGACCCGTTCCTCGCCCCGGTATCCCTTCGGGGTGCTTCCCCCGTCCGTAAGCACTGAGGCTGGCGTCGCCTCGGTGACCATATGATGGCCTTGCTGCAACTACCTACCGGAGGGTCTCGGGGAAAGTGCCATAAAGCTGTTGGCGAAGGCATGCCCCCTGTAGCGCAGGCCGCCAGGCCTGCATGCAGGCTGACCGCCTGCGCCACGTCAGCGGAGTTTCTGCGTACCCTGCGTCTCGGGTAAAACGACCTTTTTGCAGTGACTCGTACAGGAGCGATGAAGTGGAAGAGATCCGCCTATATCTGACCGAAGTCCAGCAAGTTCTGAACCGGATTCCTCTGGAGGCGATGGAGGAAGCCATAGACGTCCTGCTCAGCGCGGCCTGCGTGGGAAGCACTGTCTTCACCCTGGGCAACGGGGGAAGCGCGGCGACGGCCTCCCACTTCGCCTGCGACCTGGCCAAAGGGACCATCACTCCGGGCGGCCCCCGCTTCCGGGTGATCGCGCTGACGGACAACGTCCCCCTCATCACCGCATGGAGCAACGACGTGGCCTACGAGGACATCTTCGCCGAGCAACTGAACAACCTGATGAGCCGGGGGGATGTGGTCGTCGCGTTCAGCGGCAGCGGCAACTCTCCCAACGTCCTGCGGGCAGTAACTTTGGCCCGCCAGCAAGGAGGGATCACTATCGGCTTCTCCGGATTTGAGGGGGGGCAGTTGAGCCGCATAGTAGACGTGCCCGTCGTCGTTCCCTGCCACTGTATGGAGCAGATTGAGGACGTCCATCTGGTCCTGTGCCATTTGATGTCCACTACACTCCGCCAGCGGCTGCAGCGGGTGGAACCGCCCATCTCTCTAAGCCTCTACCCGGCGTTTAACATTCCGGTCTCCAGATCGGTATAACCCCTTTTTCAGGGAATCCCTATGCAACGAGCAGTATTTATTGACCGGGATGGCGTGATTTGTCGCAACCGTAAGGACCATGTGAAATCGTGGGAGGAATTTGTCTTCCTGCCGGGTGTGTTGAATGCCCTGGCCCGGTTGAGCCGTTCGGACTTCCTGGTCATCGTGATTACCAACCAGGCCATCATCAACCGGGGCATCGTACCGGCGGACGTGGTGGAGGACATCCACCGCCGGATGATCCGGGCGGTAGAATCCGCAGGCGGGCGGATAGACCGGGTTCTCTACTGCCCCCATCGCCCCGACGAAAACTGCGGATGCCGTAAGCCGCAGCCGGGGCTGCTTCTGCAGGCCGCCCGGGAGATGGGAATTGACCTTATCCAATCCTGGCTCATCGGTGATGCCCTGAGCGATATGGTGGCCGCGCGGCGGGCCGGCTGCCAGCGATATATGGTCCTGACCGGTCGGGGGTGGCAGGAACTGGTTCGTTGCTGGCGGAACGGCGAACAGGGATTCCGGGTCGCCCTGGACCTGAACGGCGCCGTTCGCTCCCTGCTGCGGATGGAGCAGGTCCCGGAGCGGGTCCCGGTACCGGTCTGGGACGGTCGGTAGGTATGAGCCAGGTACCGTTCATTTCCCGTGAAGCGGACGCCGCCGCCGTCGCCGCCCGGGAAGGCCCCCTCCGCTACTACCTGCGAGGTCAGTCCACCAGTCTGGTCCGGTACATCCTGGAGCAGACGCTCTTCGCCCTTCTGGGCGGCATTCCGGGACTGGTGGGCATCGGGCTGCGCGCGCTGGCCTACCGGTTGATCCTATCCAGCGACGGCCCGCCGGTCATTGAGGACCATGTCCGGCTGGCGCAACCGGCCAACATCCACCTGGGGCGGCAGGTCTATCTGGACCACGGCGTCTACCTGCATGCCTGTCCCCAGGGCATCTTCATCGGCGACCGGACCTTCGTGATGCACGGTTCCGAACTGCACGTCTACAACTTCCGGGGCCTGCCCGACTCCGGCATCTGGGTGGGCGAAAACAGTTTCATCGGCGAGTTCTGCCTGATTCGCGGGCAGGGGGGTGTCCACATCGGCCAATCGGTCCTGCTGGCCCCCCGGGTACAACTGCTGGCAGTGGAGCACATTTTTCAGGACCCCAGCCGTCCCGTGATGGAGCAGGGCATCATCGCCCGGGGGATTCGGATCGGCGACGGGGCCTGGATCGGTGCCGGGGCCATCGTTCTGGACGGGGTGACAGTGGGCGAGAGGGCAGTGGTGGGGGCCGGCGCGGTGGTCACCCGAGACGTTCCGGCCTGCGCTGTCGCAGTGGGGGTGCCGGCGCGGGTTGTCCGCCAGCGGGAACCGCCGCCTGCCCCGCCGGAGCCCCCCGCCCCGAGACCGGAGTATCCGCCGCATCTGTGGAGATGAAGATGTAGCGCAGGCCGCCAGGCCTGCGGATGCAGGCTAAAGCCTGCGCTACAAACCTGTGGTGATGGTGGCGCAGCCGCCAGGTCTGTGGCTTTTTCGCAGGCTAAAGCCTGCGCTACAAATCTGTGTAGCGCAGGCCACCAGGCCTGCGGATTTGCCCATTTGCTTCAGGAGTTGGAATTGGAAAATGAACGTACTTTCTATCGTTATACCCGCCTATAACGAAGAGCGGGGCATCGCTCAAATTATTGAGCGGACCCTTGCTATCCGTCCCCGACTGCAGGAGGTGGGGGTGGA
>JAPYWT010000128.1 GCA_028276215.1 Thermoflexus sp.
GCGGATTTCGTTGGGGGTAAAGGGGCGAGTCTCCCGCCGCTCCAGTTCCACCAGCCCCACCGTTTGCCCCCGGGCGACCATCGGCACCAGCAGGAGGGAGCGAACCCCCCGCTCCTGAAGGAGTGGCTGCGCCTCCGGGTCACTGGCTGTCAGCGTCGCCGGCTCCTGGGTCAGGAGCACTTCCTGCGCCACAGGGCGCCCGGCAGAGCGGTACGCCCGGCAGGCCAGCGGCGCCTCCTCCCCTCGGGACTCCCATATGACGGTGACCTGGTCCGTCTCCCGGTCCCATTCGGAAATGACGCAGCCCTCGGCACCGGTGAGGTCCATCAGGCGCTCGCCCAGGGCATAGAGCACCCAATCCAGGTCCAGAGTGAACGACAGCGCACTGGCCGCTTCCAGCAGGGTGGAGAGTTCCTGGGCACGGCCGACCGACTCCTCAAAGAGGCGCGCGTTCTGGACGGCCACGGCGACCTGGTCGGCCAGAGCGGTGAGGACGGCCAGGTCGGTGGGGGTAAAAACCTCACGGGCTGGACGGTCTGCGGCCAGAACACCGACGACCTCTTCGCCGATGGCCAGAGGCGCCAGAGCGACGGCGCCCTGGGGGATGTAGCAAAGGCTTCCCGCCCTGGCCGCATCCGTCACGGCCAGGGGCATCCCGCTCTGGGCCACCGTTCCCACCATCCCTTCGCCGGGGGCGAATGAGTGTTCCAGGAGGGAGGAGAAGTCGTGCCCGTGAACCGCGCGTGCCTCGTATCGCCCGGTTTCCGGATTCCGCAGGAAGACGACGCTGCCCTGGCACTGCAGAAGGCGCGTGACCGCGTCCACCACCGTCTGGAGGACACCCCGCAGGTCCAGGCGAGCCGTCACGGCACGGTTCAGGTCGTTGAAGATTGCCAGGATGTCCAGCCGCCGCTGGAGGTCTTCCAGCATGCGGGCATTTTCTATTGCGACGGCCGCCTGGGCGGCGAAAATCTCCAGCGCCTCTATGGTCGGATAATCCGGGGCGCGGCCGCTGCGGGGTTCGTCCACCGAGAGCATGCCCTGAATCTGTCCACTGGGGCCGATGAGGGGCACCAGCAACAGGTCCTGCGGATGCCACTGACCGGGCTGACGGGGGGCCATTTCCAGCCGTTCCTCGTACACGTCCAGCCGCCCTCGCCAGTGCGTCTGCTCCTCTGCGGGGATGTAGTAACTCCGACCGATGCGGAAGCGGTCCTCCAGAACCGCCTGCACGGTCCTCCAGGGCTGAGGGGTTTGCTTCAGGCGCTCCAGGGCTGCCAGAGGGATGCCCGCACCGGCAACGCGCCGCAGGACCGGCGGGTCACCCTCCAGGATGCTGATCAGGACCATGTTGAAGCCGACGCTCTCCTGGACAGCGTAGGCAATCTCTTCCAGGACTTCCTCCAGGGGACGGTCAGAGCGGAAGGCGCGGCTGACCTCCAGCACCCGGCTCAACTGGTCGGCACGCCGGTGGAGAAGGGAAGCCCGTTCCTGCTGCTCCCGATGCCAGCGGGCACTGGCAATGGCAATAGAGGCCTGAGCCGCGATGGTTTCAATGAACTGGCGCACCTCGGCATCAAAGGCATCCACCCGCACGCTGAGTAAAGCAATCGCACCCGCCAGGCTCTCCCCGAACCGGACTGGCACCACCAGTGCGGAGCGAACATCGCTCCGTCCCAACACAGGCCGACCGATTCCATCCGCCTGGTAGACGGTCTGGCCCTGATGTTCCAACTCCGCCAGGAGGCTGTTCTGGGGAATCTCCCGCAGTTCCTGCCGGAGGGCGGCCTGCTCCTCTTCCAGGTAGCCTGTACAAAGGGCCAGTTCCCAGGCCCCCGATTCGCTGCGCATCAGGACCGCCCCATAGGGGGTGTCGGCGATACGCAATGACTCCTCCAGCACCAGCCGGAGAATTTGCTCCTGATCAAAGGTGAGGCTCAGTTCTCTGGCGACCCGCTGCAGGCCAGCCAGCGCGCTCTGCTGCTTGCGCAGATGCTGGTCCGTCTGGGCGTAGAGACGAGCATTCTCAATCGCGACCGCGGCCTGGTCGGCGAATGTGGAGAGCAACTCCCGCTCCCCTTCGGTGAAGTGGTGGGGTTGGGAGAAGAAAACCGCCAGCATGCCGATGACCCGCTCCCCCACCCGAAGGGGGAGGTCGGCGAATGCGATGAATCCCTCTTTCTCCGCCAGCGGGGCGATCCGTCTCAGGGTCGGGTCAGCCGCCAGGTTTTCCACAATGATGGGCTGTCGGGTGGCCACCGCATGACCCCGTCCGCCCATCTCCACCGGCAGGACGAGGGATTGGCGGGTGTACTCCGGACTCAGCCCGTGGGTCGCGGCGAGGCGCAAAACGGGCCCCTTTTCATCCAGGACAAAAATGGCGGAGGCGTCACAGCCGATGACTTCCAGAACCGAAGTTGCAATGGTCTGCAGAACCTGCGGAAGTTCCAGCGTGGAGGTCAGCGCGGTGGCGACGCGGGAGAGGATGGTCAGTTCCAGAGCCCGACGGCGGGCCTCTTCGTAGAGTCGGGCATGCTCAATGGCCGTGACTGCATACTGGCCAATGCGCTGAAGCAGGGCCATGTCCCGTTCGGAGAAAGCCGCCGGGCGCTCACTGATCAGTTCCAGCGTCCCCACAAACTCGCCGCCGCTATCCAGGGGAATGCCCAGGTAAGAATGATAGGGGAGGTCAGGCCGGTCCAGTTTCGGCCGAACATCGTGGCGGTCTGCAATCTCGGGAATCAACAGGGGCCGGCGATGGCGGGCCAGCCATCCCGAGTACCCCTCATGGAGCCGGTAAATGGTGCCGACTTCCGCGTGGTAGGCCTCTGCATCCAGCGACCCCCGGGTCACCAGACAACGCTGGACGGGGTCCCAGAGGGTGATTTCCGCCATATCAAAGTCTATGAGCCGCCGGGTGGAGATCAGAATGTTCCGCAGGATCACCCCGAGGTCCAGGCTCGCGCCGACGGTGCGGGCGATTTCTTCCAGGGTGGCCAGTTCCTCAAGAGTCGGCGCGAAGGCAGAAGCGGAGGTCTCCCGGACGGCCGTAAGCCCACTCCGGCGACGGTCTCCGTCACGGCTCAGCGTTTTCAACCATTGGCGAATGCGGGTAAAAGGTGCCATCCGCAAATTCCATCCGCAAGCCCGATGCTAAAGTGTCGGTCTTATTCTTGAGTCCACTGCAAAAACTAATCGCAGAGAACGCAGAGAGCGCAGAGATTTTCTTCAATATTGCTCTGCGTACTCTGCGGTCTCTGCGGTAAAGAGACCTTTTTGCAGTGAAGTCATTCTTCAAATTCCCTTCGGGCTGATGCGGAAACCCATAGGGTTTTAAGGTTTACCACTACCAGAGAAAGGAAAATGGCCTTCGTGTTTTGCATCATAATCAGCAAAATCCGTGTTCATCCGTGTCCATCCGCGTTCACCCGTGTCCTATTTCGGATACAGTCTAATGGCACACGGTTACGGCAACCGTCGCTCCCGGCGCGCCGCTGCCGCCGCTTCGGTGATTTCCCGGATGTCGGTAAAAGGACCATCATCGCTGGAGATTGCCCCGATGGCCAGTTCCATCAGCCCCACCCGCTGCTCATTCCCCTGGTCGTCCCGAATCACCAGGTACCCCTGCTGGCGGGTTTTGAAATCATAATGGGTGACAATCCCTTCAGAAAACCGACGGGTCATATCCTGCACCATCGGGCGAATCAGTTCCTTCCGGGTGATCACCAGGAAGTCATCCCCGCCAATGTGCCCGATGAAGTCCTCCGGGGTCCCGATGCGGTCAGCGGTCTCGCCGAGGACCATCGCGGTGTACCGGAGCACCTCATCGGCGGCGACGAAGCCGTAGACCTCCTTGAAAGGTTCCAGGCGGTCTATGCCGATGTAGATGATCCCCCAGTTGTCCCGGCGGAGCAGTCGGCGCAACTGGTCCTCAATGAGGCGGGCGCTGGGAAGGCCGGTGGTGGGGTTGGTCAAACTCTCGTAGGTGGCGCGGGCGATGGCGTTCTTCACCCGCAGCCGGAGTTCCTCCACATCAAACGGCTTGGTGATGTAGTCGTCCGCCCCCAGTTCCAGCCCCTGGATTTTATCCGACCGCTCGTCCTTCTGGGTCAGGAAGATGATGGGGATGTGGCTGGTCCGCAGGTTGCTCCGCAATTGCCGACAGACCTCGTAGCCATCTATGTCCGGGAGCATGATGTCCAGGACGACGATGTTCGGCAACTGCTGGCGGCACATCTCCAGCGCGTCCCCGCCCCGCGGAGCCACGGCGACTTC
This sequence comes from Thermoflexus sp., assembly GCA_028276215.1. GTDB lineage: Bacteria > Chloroflexota > Anaerolineae > B4-G1 > DUEL01 > SpSt-77. The sequence continues at coordinate 4,276 of JAPYWT010000128.1, forward strand.
GTAGCCCTGGCTCTGAAAGTAGATGCGGAGCATGTTGGAGATGTCAAAATCGTCTTCCACGACCAGAATTCTTGGTTTGCTCATCTCGGCCTCCCCTGTTCACGGGTGGACGTTTGGACACCACGAATGATTGATTCCTGTATGGGGGCAACCGCAAGGGCCACGCCCCGAAGGGGCTCGCCCCGAGGGGTTGCCCCTACACGGTCTGTTGTCGGTACACCGCCACGGCGCGAATCCGTTCGGGTGGGAGCGGGCGGTCCAGGCAGTGCAGCGGGGCCAGGCGGAAGCCGTGCCGGGCCGCCATCTCCTGAATTTCCCGCACCCGACTCACATCTAACTCCTTCCCAACGGTGTAATCCTCAAACCGGCCCTCCAGCGCCAGAGTGATGGTCTCGGCCATACAGCCGAAGGTCAGCCCGGGCGGGAGGCCGTAATCAAACCCCAGCCCGACCCCGCCGGGGGTCTGGGCCAGGCCGCCGTCCACCACCAGCACATCCTCCCGCTCCCGGTGGACCCGCATGGAGACATCCCGGGGGCGGGCCACGTCGCAGACGACGGTCCCCGGTTTCAGGTGCTCCGGGAGGATGATGGGCCGCCCCGCGCTGGTAGCACTGAGCACCAGGTCGGCGGAGCGGATGGCGGCGATGTCGGTGGCGGCCTCCACCGGACCGCTGGCCCCGGCGGAGAGTTCGGCCCGCATCGCTTCCAGGGCATCGGCCCGGCGGCCCACCAGAAGCAGACGGCCGGCCCGGGGGGCCAGCAGCCGGGCGCAGGCGCCGCCGATGGCCCCCGTCGCGCCGACGACGGCGACGGTGGCCCGCTCCGGCATGATGCCGACCTGTCCCGCCGCCTCCAACAGGGCCTGGACCGACAGCGCCGCGGTGTAACTATCCCCCGTGGTGACCGGAATCTGCAATGCCCGGGCCACGGTCAGCCCGCCGTCGCCCACCACAGAGGTGTAGGCGCCCAGGCCCAGGATGCGGGCCCCCAGCCGCTCCGCCAGACGCCCGGTCTGGATGATTTTCCGGTAGGCTACCCGGGGCGGCACTTCTAACATCCGCCGGGCGGTCAGCGGGCAGGCCAGCAGCCACCCCTCCACCTCCCGGCCCGTCGCGGCGGAGCGAATGGACCGGATATGCGAGAGCACCAGCGGGGGCCAGTACAGCGAGAGAAAGTGGATGGCCCTCACCGGCAACAGGCGGGCCAGGTTCGGATATTTCCGCGCCACGTCCGCCTTGGGGTCCAACGGGTGCAGGATGAAGGCGAACGAGTCCATCGGTGTACTCCTTGTCCATGCCACGAATTGCACAAAATTACACGAATTGACTTCCCTGCAAAAACTCACCGCAGAGACGCCGAGAGCGCAGAGTTTTACATCAGTATAATCCTCTGCGTACTCTGCGTCTCGGCGGTGAAATGACCTTTTTGCAGGAGACTCACAAATTGAAAGAAGAAATTCGTGCCAATTCGTGAAATTCGTGGCAAAAAGTCCATTTGCGTATGGCGTCAATCGCGCTCGCCGGCTTTCGGCCCCCGGAGTTCGTCCAGGCGCGGATAGAGGCGTGGGTGCATCCGGGCCGCCCCGGGAATCCGCTGGATGTCGCTCTCCTCGTAGGAGACGTTCTTCATCACCACCCGCCGCCGGGGCGAGGCCAGAAGGATGCTATCCGATTCTATGGTCCGGGCCGGATAGACGACCAGGCCCGAACCGATGCGACAGTGATGGCCCACGCACCCGCCCAGGACGGTCATCCCCGTCGGCTCCAGGCGGTCGCCGCGCATGGCCCGCAACGGATTGGGAATCAGGTTAAAGTCGGTGAAGGTGGTTCCGGCGCCGATGAAACTGCTCCGCCCCACGCACGCCAGTTGGAGACAGGTATTCTGGGCGACCATCGTGTCTTCCATCAGGACGGTCTCAAAGAGGGAGGCGCGGAAGGGCAGGAAGCAGCGGTCGCTGATGACGCTGAGCATCAAATGACAGCCATCGGAGATGGTGACGTTATTGCCGATGACGCAAATATCCACCACCGCGCCCGGGCCGATGTCCACGTTGTCGCCGATGATGGTGGGCCCCCGGATGACCGCGCTGGGGTCAATGGAGCAGTTCTTGCCAATTTTGACCACGGCGGAGGAGGAGAGCACCTGCTTCTGCTCCAGCAGCGCCCGCCAGAAGAGTTTCAGTTGCAGCCCGACGCTCTCCTCAATGGCCTTATCCAGACGGGCCGCCTCGGCAAAGATGCCGAAGATGATGTTGGCCAGAAGGACGTGGACCCAGGACTCAATGGCCAGGAACGCCCGCGTGGGCACCTGGTAGACCAGGTCCCCCAGGACGTTGGACATGTGGGTGGGAACCCGGTAGTAGCCCATCTCGCGGGGCTCAGTGTGCATAACCAGTGGCCGGACTGTCTCCTCAACGCCGTGGGGAAAGTACCACATATCCGCCACATAGAGGTCACCCTCCCGGCGGATGGTCTGCTGAAGGGGAAGGGCATGGGTGACGATGGCTTTATCATCCAGCGGGAATGCCACCTGGCAGGCCTTGCCCAGTTTGCGGGCTTTCTGGATGAAGGTGTCAATGAACGGTTTGTCAAAGAATAGATTTTCCCGATAGACCAGCGTCTCCACCCGCTCTGGGCCGATTTCGCTGAACGAATCCACCTCCCGCTCCTGGGTGACGTAGGGGGCCAGGAGGTCCCGCTGGTGCAGCCAGAGGGGCTTATTGAGCACC
>JAPYWT010000129.1 GCA_028276215.1 Thermoflexus sp.
ATTTTTATATCTCTGTGTCTTTGTGTCTCTGTGTGAGGTTTATGAATTTCTCACACAAAGACACGAAGGCACAAAGATTTCTTATTTTTTATCTCTGTGTCTTTGTGTCTCTGTGTGAGGTTTATAAATTTCTCACACAAAGACACGAAGGCACAAAGATTTCTTATTTTTTATCTCTGTGTCTTTGTGTCTCTGTGTGAGGTTTATATCCTCAATTCCTGATACAGCCGGGCGAAGTCAAAGTGTTCCGCCATCAGGGCCTCAAAGCGGGCCAGTTTCTCCGGCTGGGCCAGCCGGGTCTTGCCGAAGACCCGCTCTATGGCCTCCACCGTCTCCATCGTGTTCTGGCGGGCCAGGAGGACGGGGACGCCCAGTTCCTCGGCCCGGCGGAGGACCTCCGGCTGCGGGCGCAGGTGGCCGGTGAGGACCAGGCAGGCGACGGTCGTCTCCAGCGCGGCCCACTGGATGTCGGCCCGGTCGCCGCCGGTGATGACGGCCTTGGGGCTGGGGATGCGCCGGATGCGGGGCAGGGCCTGGTCCACTCCCATCGCCCCCACAACCAGGTTCTCTACCAGGACGTCGCTCCGCTCCGGCAGGGTGAGGAACTCCGCGCCCAGCACCTGGGCCAGTTCGCCCACGCTGATGGCCCGCAGTCGCTCCTCCCGGGGAATCACCCCCAGCACCCGGATGCCCCGCCCCTCCAGGCACGGGCGGGCCACGCTCTGGACGAAGTCCCAGGACTCCTTCGGGACACCGTTGACCAGCACGCCCAGGAGACGGGGGCCCAGGCGCAGTTGGGCCACGGCGCAGTCGTCCACCAGGTTCATCTCGTTGTAGAAGGGGATGACCGGGAGTACCGCCGCGCCCAGGGCATCGGCGACTTCGGCGGGCCCCAGCCCGATGCCAACGCCCTCCCGCAGGGAAGCGCCGCCCTCCACCAGCACGACGTCCCGCCCTGCGGCGACCCGCTCATACGCCGCGCGCACCTCCGCCATGAGGTCCCGGCCCAGACAGCCACAGAGGGTATCCCGCAGGAGGGAGGGGGTCAGGCGGACGCCGATCAGCGCCTCCGTCGGCTCCTCCAGGCCCAGCGTCCGCCGGACGAAGTCGGCGTCCTCGTCGGGGGTCTGGCCCGGAATGGGCTCCCACATCTGGGTGGAGAGGGGCTTGAAGTACCCCACCCGGTATCCGTCCTGCTGCAACCGTCGGCCCAGGGCCAGGCAGACGGCGGTCTTGCCGGAGAAACTCTGAAGGGAGGGGATGTACAGGGTTTTCATGCTGTTCTCCTTTCAAATCGGAATCGGAGAATCAGAAGAATCACAGAATCAGAAGAATCAGAGAATCAGCGATTCTTCTGATTCTTCTCATCCCAGCACCAGTCGCATATCCAGAGCGACGGCGCCCCGGCCCTCTTCGTAGACGACCAGGGGGTTGATGTCCAGTTCCACAATCTCCGGGAAATCGGTGACCAACTGGCTCACCCGACAGAGGGCGTCCACCAGCGCAGCGTGGTCGGCGGGCGGTTCGCCCCGGACGCCCTCCAGCAGCGGGTAGGAGCGAATCTCCCGGATCATCTCCGCCGCCTCCTCCGGCCCGAAGGGGGCAACGCGGAAGACGACGTCCTTGAGGGCCTCCACGTAGATGCCCCCCAGGCCGAAAGCGACCAGCGGGCCAAACTGCGGGTCGCGGCTCATGCCGATGAGCACTTCCCGCCCCGGCGGCACCATTTTCTGCACCAGGCACCCCCAGATGCGCGCGCCGGGGACGTACCGGCTGGCCCGGTAGACGATCAGGTCAAAGGCGTCCCGCACGTCGGCGGGGGAGCGCAGGTTCAGCCGCACGCCGCCCACGTCGGTCTTGTGCAGGATGTCCGGCGAGGCCACTTTGAGGACGACGGGGTAGCCCATTTCCTCCGCCGCGGCGATGGCCTCCTCGGGCGTGGCCGCCAGACGGGACGGCGGGAGGGGGAAGCCGTAGGCTTCCAGAACGGCGCGCGCCTCGGCATCGCCGATGCTCACCCGCCCCTGCGCGCGGGCTTCGTCCAGCACCTTCCGGACAGCGGCCGTGTCCGCCTCAAAGTGGGTGGGCGCGTAGGACGGCCGCTCCCGTTCCTGCCGGTACCGGACCATCGCGGCCAGCGCAGCCGCCGCGCGCTCCGGGAAGGGGTAGTTGGGGATACCGTACTGTTGCAGGATGGCGATACCGGCCGCGATGCGGGACTCGCCCATGAAGCACCCCAGGACCGGCTTGTCTGTCTCCCGGGCGACGCGGCCCACCACGTGCGCCGTCTCCTCAATCTGGGTCATCGCCTGGGGGGTGACAATGACCAGGACGCCGTCCACCCCCGGGTCCGCCAGCACCAGCCGGAGCGCGTGCTCGTAGCGGTCGGCAAGAGCGTCCCCCAGGACGTCTACAGGGTTGGCGGCGGAGGCGGCGCTGGGGAGGTCAGCCATGAGGGCCTGGACCGTCTCGGGTCGGAAGCGCGCCAGTTGGAGGCCGGCGTGCTCCAGCGCGTCGGTGGCCAGGATGCCCGGACCTCCGGCGTTGGTGACGATGGCGATACGGTCGCCCCGGGGCAGGGGCTGGTAGGCAAACGCCAGCGCCAGGTCAAAGAGGTGCTCCATGGATTCGGCCCGGATGACCCCGGCCTGCCGGAAGGCGGCATGGTAGGCGGCCTCGGAGCCGGCCAGACTCCCCGTGTGGGAGGAGACGGCCCGGGCGCCGGACCGGGTGACGCCCGACTTGACCGCCACCACGGGCTTCTTCCGGGTCACCCGTCGGGCCACCTCCATGAACTTCTGCCCGTCCGGCAGTCCCTCAATGTAGGCCAGGATGACCCGGGAACCCGGGTCGTCCTCCCAGGCTTCCAGCAGGTCCACCTCGTTGACGTCGGCCTTGTTGCCCAGGCTGACGAAGCGGGAGAAGCCGATGCGTCCGGCCAGGGCCATATCCAGCACGGCCGTCCCCAGCGCGCCCGATTGGGACATAAAGGCGATGGGGCCGCCCGGGGGCATCCCGGCGGCGAAGGTGGCGTTGAGGGGGGTGTGGGTGTCTATGACGCCCAGGCAGTTGGGCCCGATGAGGCGGATATGGTACTGGCGGGCAATCTGGACCAGTTCCAGTTCCCGCTCCAGCCCCTCGCGACCGGCCTCCCGGAACCCGGCGCTGATGACGACGGCGGCGGGCACACCCTTCTCCCCGCACTGGCGCAGCGCATCCGGCACCAGCGGGTAGGGGATGACGATGACCGCCAGGTCCACCGGCCCGGGGATGTCCAGGACGGTGGGGTAGGCCTTCAGCCCCAGAATCTCCTCCGCCTTGGGGTTGACCGGGTAGAGGGCGCCGGAGAATCCGCCGTCCTTCAGGTTCGCCAGCACCGCGTACCCCAGTTTCTCCGGGTCCCGGGATGCCCCGATGACGGCGACGGAGGAGGGGCGGAAGAAAAGAGACAGTGATTGATTGGGTTGGGCAGACATCTACTCTCCAATAATCAGGACTTCTGTCACCTTTCGGGGGCTCAGTACGTACTGGTATCCCTGCAGACGGGCAACGGTTACCCGACGCTTGAACTGTCGCATGTCGGAGGCCAGTTGGTCCACATCGGGGATACCGTCGGAGCGATAAGAGACGACCAGTATGGAATGCCGGAATTTTTCAAACATCCGACAAAATCCGTCCCGAACTCTTCGGGGGTCATTCCAGAGATTGGGTCGGGCCCGAAGCCTCCGGTGTTTGGTGGAATAATCCACCCATTCGCCCCAGTGGTCGTAGTTGACCATACCCTCCAGGAAATGGTAGAACGCCAGGTAGTCCACCGTACCGCCAGACGCAGCGGTGTACGGAGGGTCCAGGTACACCAGGTCGTAATTTCCCGTGAGGTCTGAGGCATCCAGGTTCAGCGCCCGATTGGGCTGACCGTTATCAAAGACCAGGCGGTTCGCTTCGGCGACAAACCGGCGGAAGTGCTCTTCAAAAGGCCGGTCCCAGGTCGCTTTGTTGCCGAAGGAACGGGGGACTTCTGCCAGGCGCAGGTATAGATTGCTCCGATGAAACAGATTGAACGGGCGCTTGACCAGGCATGCCTGGATCAGCGCGTAGTAGCCCAGGGCTTTTTTATAGGGGTTCTCCATTTCTTCCAGATTCTGCACAACCACATCCAGCCACTCATTTTCCTCGTCCGTGTAGTAGATCCCCTGAAACGTCTCGGCAATGAATCGCCGGTACGCTTTGCCCGGCTTCGGCGTAAGGATTTTCTGGACGTCATCCTCTGTCAGGCGGGTAGAACTGTTTTCAATGAGGGCCAGTCCGATGTAGTAATTAAAGCGGAGGTAGTCGTTGTAGGTGACCTGTTTCCCATGCCGTTTCAACCAGTACGCCACCACACCGCTGCCGCCGAAGGCATCCAGGGCAGTATGAAAGTCCAGACGCCGGAGGTGCTCCCCAATCCATGGCATCAGTTTCGCCTTGCTGCCCTGATAGCGGGTGGAGGGAAGCAGAGGCCTGACCGGTGCTTCCGGGAGCAGTCTCAATTGGGTCTCAGGATATCGGACGGCTCTCATCCAGACGTTTCACCAAGTCCGGTCGGTTGATCCGTTCCAGGTATTCCCTCAGGTTGCGGAAGAGCGGGCGAGGTAAATCCACTTTGCGCGCCATATCGGGAGTCATGTATTCCTGCCAGTACTGGTCAAACAAAGCCCTGCCTTCCTCTCCCAGCAGAGCGAAAGGCCCTCTGCCCTCCCGCAGTGCTGCCAGTTCCTTCACCGAGCCGATATTTTTGGTGTTTCCACTGCCCGGCTGGTCGCTGGCGATTTTCCATTTGGGCTGAAGGATGAACTCAATGTCCCGCACTGGGGTGGGGATGGTTCCCAGTTGCTCTAAAGGGTACACGCCCGGAAGGTCGGGCACTTCCACCGTGTCCTTTGTGTCCTTCGTGGTTTTAAAACCCATGCAGACTCTGCAGGCGGCCCACCCGGACAATCCAGGGGACGCCCAGCCAGAGAAAGAGCACCCCTGCAAACCCCAGCAGGACCAGGGCAATCTGACGTCGGCCCCGCCAGGCGGACAGCGGGCGCAGGTGGAGCGGCAGCAAGTACAGGAGCCACACCACCAGCGTCCAGGTCTCTTTGGGGTCCCAGCCCCAGTAGCGGCCCCAGGCGTAGCGGGCCCAGACGCCGCCCAGCAGCATGCTCAGGGTCAGCCAGAGGAAGCCCCAGTCGGTGGCGCGCTCCATAGCCCGGAGCCGCGCCGTCCGGCCCGCCTCCTCCCGCTCCGCCAGTGCGGTCAGGCCCAGCCCGGCGGCCACCCCGAAGAGGCCGTAGGCCAGGGCGGCGGAGAAGGTATGCAGCGGGAACCAGACGGAGCGCAGGACGGGGAGTAGCGGGGCCGCGGCCCGTTCCCCGGCGGGACGGGTGAGCGCCCACGTCGCCAGGGCGAGGGCCAGCAGCAGCCCACCGCCGCCCGCGCGGGGGGTGCCCGCCGTCGCCAGCAGGTGGAGCCCCAGCAGCGCCCAGACGAAGGCCAGGCCGAACTCGTAGCGGGTGCTCATGGGCCAGTGGCCGGCCACAAGCCCCCGGCCGACCAGCCCCGCCGTCCACAGCCCCCAGGCGACGGCGCTCAGGCCGACCGCGCCCCATCCCAGCCAGCGCCGTCCCGTCCGCCACTCCACGCCGTAGAGGACCAGAGCCCCCCAGAGGAATCCGTACCCAATGGTGAGCATTCTTGGTCTTTACCGCAGAGACGCAGAGGACGCAGAGAATCGGCGAACCCGGTTTCACCATTCACCGATTCTTCTGATCCCCCGATTCTTCTGATTCTTCTGATTCTTCTGATTCTCCTGATTCTCCTGATTCTCCAATTCTCTCCGCCACCTGTTGCAGGACCTGCCGTTCAGTCCGGTGCGCGGCCTGGCGAATCGCCTCGTCTATGGGGAACCAGCGGACGTCCTCCACCTCCCAGTCGTGATGCGCGACGTCGCCGCCCCGCCAGGCCATCAGGAAAAAGTAGACCTTCTTGTGGTGACGGACTTTCTGTCCCTCCTCCTCCCACCAGTACCAGTACTCAATGGGCTCCAGCCGCTCCACAATCTCCGCCTCCAGCCCGGTCTCCTCCCGGACCTCCCGCAGGGCCGTCGCCTCCAGTGACTCCCCCTTCTCCACCAGTCCCTTGGGGAGCGCCCAGCGGCCGCCCGGGGTGGCGACCAGGGCCACCTCTACGCCCCCGGCCTCTGTCTGCCGGAAGACGACGCCCCCGGCGGAAATCTCAAACCTCGTCCGGCGCCCCTCGTCTCCCATCGCCAGCCACCCAGCGCAGAATCAGGCCCAGCAGAAACAGCCCGCCCCCGACAAGGAAGGGGACATACCCCGGATCCCGCACCGCCCGCAGGGTGACCACCGGCCGCCCTTCCTGCACCGTGTACCCGTACAGGAAGACCGCGACGTCCCCCACCCTCAGGGGAACGTTGAGGCGGACGGTGCCTCGCCGGACCTCCCGCCCGTCCTCCAACACCGTCACGTCCACCCGGTAGTCGGCGACGCTGCCATCGGGATAGCGCTCCAGGGAGACGGCGTCGCAGCGCAGGGCCAGCCCGGATGCCAGGGCCGCCCCGGTCTCCCCCACCGGGAGCGTCCGGTCCTCGTGCCCGCCCAGGCCGCTCAGGGCCAGCGCCACCAGGAACAGGGGGAGAGCCAGGTGGGCGACCAGAGTCCCCCAGTGGGGAGCGGAGAGACGAAGAAGGCGCGGCCACAGGCCCGGCCAGCGGTTCAGGGTGCAGAGGACGGTCGCCAGCACGGGCAGCGCCAGAGCAACCCAGAGAACGGGAGAAGTATACCAGCGGAACAGGCCCAGCCGTTCCAGCGGGGCCACCAGCGCGCCGTAGCGGGCCCGCGCCGCCTCCTCCCAGCGGGCCCGCGTGGCCGGGTCGTCGGGGCGCTGGGGGAAGAACGTCCCCAGAGCCGCCACAACCAGAGCCAGCAGGAGCAGCGCGGCCGCTACCTTCGGACG
>JAPYWT010000130.1 GCA_028276215.1 Thermoflexus sp.
CAGGACCTGGCCGACGGCCTGCGGGAGTACCGGAACCGGGTGGAATTCAACCCCCGTCGGCTGACCGAAGTGGAGGAGCGGCTGGACCTCATCCGCCGCCTGAAGCGGAAATACGGCGCCACCATCGCCGAGGTGCTGGAATACGCCCGCCGGGCGGCGGCGGAATTGGAGACCATCACCCACAGCGAAGAGCGCATCGCCGAACTGTCGGCCCGGGAGGAGCACCTGCTGGCCGAACTGGCCCGCGCGGCGCTGGACCTCTCCGCCCGCCGTCGGGAGGCCGCCCGACGGCTGGCCGCGGGCATTGAGGCGGAACTCCAGGACCTGCGCATGCCCGGCGCCCGTTTCGCCGTGGATTTCCGCTGGACGGTTGATCCCGAGGGTGTCCCCCTGACCCCTGAAGATGTCGCGGCGGCGGGCATAGACGTGGGCGATTTCCCCCTCCCGGCCCGGGTCGGTTTTGACGCCACCGGCATAGACCGGGTGGAGTTCCTCGTCTCCCCCAACCCCGGCGAACCCCTCAAGCCGCTGACCAAGATTGCCTCCGGCGGCGAGACCTCCCGGCTCATGCTGGCCCTCAAGGCCGTCCTCTCCCGCGTGGACGAGACCCCCACCCTCATCTTTGACGAGATTGACCAGGGCATCGGCGGACGGGTGGGCGCGACGGTGGGGGAGAAACTCTGGCGGCTGACGGTCGCCGGAGCCAACGGCGGGGTGGCCCACCAGGTCCTCTGCGTCACCCACCTGCCGCAACTGGCAGGCTTCGGCGACGCCCACCTGCGGGTGGAGAAAATCCCCCTGGAGGGCCGCACCGTCACCCGGGTGACCGTCCTGGAGGGACCGGCGCGGGTGGAGGAACTGGCCCAGATGTTAGGCGCCAGCGGCGAATCCGCCTACCGCAGCGCGGAGGAGATACTGGAGGAAGCAGGAAGTAGGAAGTATGGAGTATGGAGTAGAGAGTATGGAGTAGGGAGTATGGAGTAGGGAGGATGGAGTAGGGAGTAGGAAGCAAGATGTATCCCATCACCCTTTCGTCCCGATACCGCATCACCATCCCCCGCGCGCTGCGGGAGCAGTTGAATCTGAGACCCGGACGGAGTACGCGCTATGTCCGAACCCTTTGACCTTCTCCTCACTGGCGGACTGCTGGTCACCGGAGAGGGAATCCGGCGAGCCGACGTGGGCGTGCGCGGCGAGACGGTCGCCGCCATCGCCCCGGACCTGCGGGACCACCCCGCCCGCGAAGTGGTGGACGTCACCGGTATGTACGTCCTCCCCGGCGCGATGGACGTCCACGTCCACCCCGTCTATGAGGACGACGTGGAGGCCTGCTCCCGCCTGGCGGCCTACGGCGGCATCACCACCCTACTCCACTTCGCCTACGCCCGCACCGGAGAGAGCCTCCTGGAGCAGGTGGAGCGGATGCTGGAGGACGGTCGGGCCCGCTCCCGGCTGGACTTCGGCCTTCACGGTGGCCTCTTTGAGGCCCCGCGCCAGGTCCCCGAAATCCCCCGGGTTATGGAACTGGGCGTCCGCACCTTCAAGTTCTTCCTGGCCTACGTGAAGCAGAAATGGTACACCGACGACTACCATCTGCTCTGGGCGATGCACCTTCTGGCGGAACGGGGCGGCATGGCCATGATCCACGCCGAGAACGGCGGCGGGATTGACTATCTGGAGGACCGCTACTGGGAGGAACTGGGGAGCCCTCAGGCGGTACACTATTTCAACGTCTCCCATCCCCCGGCACTGGAGGAGGAGGCGGTCTTCCGGGCCCTCTGTATGGCCGAAGTGGCCGGGTGCCCCCTCTACATCGCGCATGTGACGGCGGCGCGGGTCCTGCGCCCCATCCGTCAGGCCCGGGCGGAGGGGAAACCGGTCTTCGCCGAGACCTGCGCCCACTACCTGACGCTGACCGGGGACCTGCTGCGGACGCGCGGCGCGCTGGCCAAAATCGGCCCGCCGCTGCGCACCGACGCCGACCGGGAGGCTCTCTGGCAAGCCCTGGCTGACGGCACCCTTTCCGTCGTCTCTTCGGACCACGCGCCCAAGAAGAAGGACCCGTGGGGGGACTTCCGGGAGCAGCCCTACGGCGCGCCGGGCCTGGAAACGCTGTTCATCGTCACCCACGACGAGGGGGTCAACCGGGGGCGCATCTCCCTGGTGCGGCTGGTCCAGGTCCTCTGCGAGAATCCGGCGCGCATCTTCGGCCTGTACCCGAAGAAGGGGACGATTGCGGTGGGGTCGGATGCCGACCTGGTCGTCTTTGACCCCCGGCGGGAGGTGACCATCCGGGCAGAGAACCAGCATTCGGGAGCCGGATACACCCTCTACGAGGGCCGGACGGTTCTGGGCTGGCCCGTGATGTCGTTCCAGCGGGGGCATCGGGTGCTCTGGGAGGGGGAGGTGGTGGCCGAACCGGGGGCGGGGCGATTCCTGCCCCTGCTGGAATCTCCCCCGGCCGCGCCCCTTTGATGACGCGGGGTTTGCGGCGGGGCGGGCGGCTTCGCCGCCCGCCGCAAATCATACTCCCAGCCAGGCCCGGACCGCCGCCAGAATCTCCTCCGGCGGCGTCCGGGTGGCGTCAAACCAGCGGATGCGGGGATCGCTCAGGCGGAACCAGTTGTACTGATGCCGGATGAACCGCCGGGTGTCCCGCCGAATCTGCGCCAGCACGTCCTCCAGCGTTGCCTGCCCCTCAAAGTACGGGCGGAACTGCCGGTAGTTGAGGGCTGACATCGCCGGGAGGTTCCACCCGTACCCGGCCTCCAGCAACCTCCGGATTTCCTCCACCAGCCCGGCCCGGACCATCTCCTCCAGCCGCGCGTCGGCGCGGGCGTAGAGGGCCGAACGGTCCATCGTCAGGCCGACCTGGAAGAAATCGCAGGGCGGGGAAGTCCGGGCCGGCCTGAAGGGACCGGCGCGCAGGGCAATTTCCAGCGCCCGCACCACCCTGCGGGGGTTGCGCGGGTCCACCCGGGCAGCGGCCTCGGGGTCCAGCGCGGCCAGGCGGGCCCGAAGAGTCTCCAGCCCCTCCCGGCGGGCCTGCTCCTCCAGTTCGGCCCGCAGCGCGAGGTCCGGGGGAACGGGAGGGGGAGTCCACCCCTCCACCAGCGCGCGAATGTACTGCCCTGTTCCGCCCACCACGATGGGCAGACGGCCGCGGGCGTGAATGTCGGCGATGGCTCCGTGCGCCAGGCGCAAAAAACGGGCCAGCCCCACCGTCTCATCGGGGTCCGCGATGTCTATCAGGTGGTGGGGGACCCTGGCCCGTTCCTCCGGGGTCGGCTTGGCCGTGCCGATGTCCATCCCCCGGTAGAAGAGGCGGGAATCAGCAGAGACCACCTCTCCCCCCAGGCGTTCGGCCAGGTAGAGGGAGAGGGCGGTCTTGCCCACCGCCGTCGGCCCGACGATGACCAGGACCTTATCCGACGGTGCGGGCGTGGAACCGCACATAGGTCAGCGTGCGGTTGATCAACTCTTTGGCCAGGAAAAGCCCCTGCAGGTCCCGGGCCAGTGTCTGCCCGACGGCAATGGTGTCTTTCGCTCCCTGCAGCGGAAGCCCGATGGCGTCCAGGCGGAGCAGACTGGGCTGGCCCTCCTCGCCCACCAGCAGCGTATCAATCCGGGCCGCGATTTTCCGCTCCGTGGGCGTCCCGCTGTAGCGCTTCCAGAGCACATACAGCAGATACGCATAGAGGCCGTTCACGTGGAGGATGTTCAGGAACTTGGAGACGGTGTGCGTGATCTCCTCCCCGCTCAGCCGGTCCTCCACCCTCAGGCCGTCCACGATGCGCCGGGCATAATCCGCGCAGTAGAAATCCAGGTTCTCCACGGTCTGTTGGACACCCATCGTTCCCTCCTTATCCCCCTAATCCTTACTCCCTACTCCCTACTCCCAAATTCAACACTCGCAACCGTCCCATCCCCCGGGTGCTCTTGCCGCCGATGCCCAGGTATTCAATGTAGTGGAGTCCTTTTTCCACCTGTTCCTGCACCCAGGCGATGTCCTGGGGAATGGGCTGGCCGTCCAGCAGGAAGTCGCGCGGGTTCTTGTAGACCACCGGGAAGGAGAAGAGCGTCCCGCGCGGGATGGCCTCGTAGGTGTAGAGGGCGCCCGTGAGCGCCGCGCCGGTGGAGCGGTCAATGGCGGTGGAGGTGCGCACTTCCAGGTTGTTATTGACCACCTGGGCGAAGAGTTCGTCCGGCACCAGCACCAGCCGGGTGAGCATCTCCTCCGGCACGTTGGCGGCCTTGAGGCGGGCCACTCCGGAAGGGGTCAGGGGGGAGGCCGGGACGGCGACCGGCAACAGGAGCCATCCCAGGTTCAGCCGACGGCCCGGGAGCCCCGTCTGCAGGCGGAAGCCGTGCTCCGGCTTCAACTGAATGTCCACGTCCTTCGCCTCCAGCGCGCCCGACTGGACCAGTTCCCGCAGCCGCTCCGGGGAGGTGACCCAGACCGGCCCGAGCATAGAGGGGGCCGGGAAGAAGAGGGGGAACGCGTCAAAAGTTTGCACCATGCTGGGGGACGTGCGACCGTTTGGCTGGAGAAAGCCGTAGGGGATGCAGACAGGGCAGTCCACCCGACCGCAGGCCCCGTCCTTCTTCCCGGTGGGGCCGGTCTGGTCGGCACAACTGGCGTATCCGACCACGCCCGGCTTCACCTCCACCGGTCGGCGGAACTTCTCCGGGTAGTGCATGGCGGTGTAGGTGCGGGCGACGCCGGCCAGGCTGGTCGCCGGAATTTTGGGCAGGTTGCTGGCCGCGTCCCGCACAATGGGATTATCCACCCGTCCCATCTGCATCTCCCCGCTGCCGATGTGGACGGGGTCCAGGGCCAGCGCGTAGTACGTTTTTCGCAGGTACGGCATGCTGACTTCGTCCATTGTCTCTCTCCTCTCTCAGGCGGGGGTTCCCAGCAACAGGTCCAGCGCGTCGGACAGGGCCGCCAGGGTGGCGAAGGTCCGCCGCCCCACTCCTTTCAGGGCCACCACCCCTTCCGGCTCATCCACTCCGGAGACTTCCAGGCGGGCCTGACCAAATCCGCGCGTGCTCTTTCCGGAAAAGCCATGGACGCGCATCATGATCACGATGGCCTCTTCCAGTGCCCTCAGGTCCTCGCGGACCTCCGGCAGGGCCTGCTCCTCCGTCCGGTCCATCAGGTCAAAGGGCAGGTAGAGAAGGGTGAAGACGCCCGAGGCGCCCGCGGGCACCGTCTCCAGGAGAATCGGCACCGTCCCGGAGCGGGTCTTGCGGCTGTGGGGGTTGATGACTTCCAGCCCGATGCGGTCAAAGAAGGTGGGATAGCAGCGGAATCGCCCCTGGATGTTCCCTTCTTCGGCCAGTTCTTCCTCCTCGTCCCGGGCCTGCCCGAAGAGGCGGGCGATCAGCGGCGACGCATCTCCCTCCGGCAACTGGCGGGAGAGGACGGTGCGCAGGATGCCCTTCCAGGTGCTGGCCCGCATCATCGGGACCTTCCAGACCGCGTCTTTCATCACCGGGTTCTCGTGGATGTAGAAGTCCTCATCGTCCCGGCTGTAGAAGGGACGGGCGAGGGTAAAGCGGAACTGGATGCAGGCCGAATAGGGCGGCAGGTCCTGGAGGTCTATGCGGGGCGGGTAGATGCCCAGCCGGGCCAGTTGCTCCAGGCCGGGGCGAATGACCCCCTCTATGTACGGGGAGTCCCCTTTGCGCCGGAAGACCAGGCCCTTGTATCCGCCGCCGAAGCGGGGATGGCCGCTGCGGGCGAATTCCTTGACGTCGCTGGTCAGCCCCTGGGCCAGCAGGGAGACGCGGGCATGGGGCCAGACCAGTTCCCGATACGGCTCCTTATGGTCGCCGACGATGCGGCGGACGTCATCCTGGGTCTCGCAGGGGTAGGCGACGTAGAAGTCGTAGGGCGGCCGTCGCTCCCCCGGCGGGGCCGGTCGGCGGTTCTCTCCTTCCCTGGGCGGAGGCCCTGATGCCGGTCGCGGTTTAGAGTTCATCCAGCACCTCCTTTCCGGTACGGGTGTCCGCAACCCCCAGCCGCTGGAGGGTCGCCAGGACCTTCTCCAGCATCTCCTCATCCCGGGCGTACCCCCAGAAACGGGAGACGGTCTGGAAGGAGAAGACTTTCTTGCTCACCCCACGCCGTCCGCTGAGGAAGCCCGAGGGGTCTACCTTGACCAGTTCGTTGACCTGGCTCCGGTCCAGCCAGCGCGCGGTGTTAAAAAAGAAGAGGCGCAGGTCGGGCCATTCGGGGGGAGCGCGGCGGAGCCGCTCCTGCATGCGGGGGGAGGCGTCCAGCATACGGGCCAGCCAGGCCTGGACGTCCTTTCGGGTGATGCCGGTGGGGAGCCGCAGGGGGGAGGCCAGCGCGACCAGGCCGTAGTCCGGCTGGGGGGGCTTGAGGGTGGTTTTGCCCCCCAGGGAGCCGTAGCGGGTGATCAGCCAGAGAGCCTTCGCCAGCAGCCAGCGTTCTTCCGGCTCTGTGGGCTTGACCTCCACAAAGTGCATCATGAAGGAGGTCCCGGGCTGGCTGAGGTTGACCTCATATCCGCCCTCCCCGTCGGTGAGGAGCAGGCGCAGTTTGCTGCTCCAGCCGTTGCATCCGAAGAGCCGGCAGGTCGTGCAGACGTCCCGCAGGCCGTCCTCGGCCTCCCCCGTCCGATGGTAGGCCACTTCGTCAAAGGCGCACCGGTCATCTCCCGTGGGGTCGCAGGCGTACCCGCCCAGCCCGCGGACCAGCGCCTCGGTCCACCAGCGGACGGAGCCCATCAGGCTGGTCTCTTTAGCCTGCTCCGATGTGCGGTCCACATCGCCGGTCCAGATAGGGGCTAACGTTCGCAGGTTCACCACAATCGTTCGGGGCATAGATGACTCCTTTCCCTGAGCGGGGGACGTTCTGTTCTGTTTTTACCACAAATCTAATTGGTTGTCAAACGGGGTTAGAGTTCTTCATTTTTCCCGGCGGGTGGGCAGACCCAGCCGGGGGCCCAGAGGTCGCCGAAGG
>JAPYWT010000131.1 GCA_028276215.1 Thermoflexus sp.
GGCCGCCTGCTCCCGCAGGACGACGATGGCCGGGAGGATGTCGTTGGGGCCGGCCCGGGAGAGGGCGCGGGCCAGCGCGGGGTCTAACGGGGAGCGGGGGGGCGGGGGAGCGGGGGAGCAGAGGGGCGGGGGAGCGGGGGGAAACCAGGCCGGGAGGAGGGCCGGGGAAGGGACGCCCCCGTTTTTCTCCCCGGCGAGACTGCCCGAGGCCGGGGGAACGATGGCCGTCAGCAGGAGCCACCCGCAGAGGGCCAGCCGGAGAGCAGGGTAGAGGATGTTCATGTTATTCCCCTGACAGTTGTAGCAGTGCATCCAGCGAGGTGACACCGCGCACCTGATGCAGGAAGCGGCGCGGGTCTCTCACCGTCATTCTCCAGACCCGCCGGACTGCCGGCCCGACGGGGTCCTTCCCCGCCGCGCCCACCGGCGCGGCCGCGTAGGAGCCGTAGAAGGCGAAGTAGGCCTGGTTCAGTTTGCGGATGTGGTACCCGTGCTCCCAGAAGAACTGGCGACGGCGCTCCATATACGCCTCCGCCTCCTCTATCCGCCCCTGCAACAGTAACTGGTCCACCCGGACGCGCGTCTCGTGCATCTCGGCGGCGAAGTCAAACGTGCCGGGCGGGGGCGGTGGCGGGGGCGAAGAGGACTCCTCCTCTTCCTCCGCCCATGGTTCCTCCGACGGCGCCAGGTCCGGGTAGTACTGGACCAGAGTCCGGCGGGAGATTTCCCACCCTACCAGCGTGGCGACGGTCTCGTTGATGACGCGCGCCTCCCAGTTATCCTCGTACTCCCAGCCCAGGGGGAAGAAGTACAGATAGTGGTGGGTCCACTCGTGGGCCGCGACCTCCGTCCACCACTCCAGGCTGGGGAACTCCAGCACCATCGCGGGCCAGGCCGACATCCCCCCGATGGGCGTCACCAGCGAGGAGACGTTGAAGGCCCGGTCTATTTGCCTTTCCAGCGCGTCGGCACGGTCGGCGGTCAGCCCCGGCACCAGTTCCGCCTGCTGGATGACGGTGATCCGTTCCCGGGGGGAGATGATGAGGACGTGGGGGAGCGGGGTGATGTGGATGCCGACCGGGGGGGCGGGCTGGCCCAGGATGCCGGAGGCGTCCCGGGCCAGCACGACGCCCACCTGCTCCTCTATGATGGCCTCCGCGATGGGCTGACGGACCGCAATCTCCCAACGCACCCGGTCCTTCTCGGCCCGGACCTCCGCCGTCGCCTGGAAGGGGTCCTGGACCGACGGGTCGGCGTAGGCGTCGGCGATTTTCGCCTCCAGGCGCTGGGCCTGGGACACGCGCTCCACCCAGTCCCGGACGAAGCGGGAACGGTCGGCCTCCGTCATATACCGCTGCGGCTGCAGCAGCCAGAGGGTCAGTTTGCCCCAGAGGGCCTCCGCTTCCCAGCCCAGGAAGTCAAAGCGAAGGTCGGCAACCTGCCGGTCCACGCCCGTCTTCAGCGCGCCCGGGGGCGCCCCCTCACTTTCCAGACCCACGACCAGGGTCAGGAGCAACATCAGAAGGGCCAGCCGGTAGGCCGACCATGAGAACCGGAGTGCAGGGAGACGGGAAGGAAGACTGAACGGTTTCGGGATTTTCATCCTTCACTCCAGCCCCGGGACCCCGGTGATGGTGCCGGTCAGCCCATAGCGGAAGAGGTCTATCAGGCCGATCAGCAGGAAAGCCATCACCAGTCCGACCAGCAGAGGGGTGAGCGCATCCCGCCAGCGCTCGTACCGGTTCTCCCGCCCGGCGATAATCACAACCAGGACCGTCATCGTCAACGTCAGCATGGAAAGCACCCCCAGGGCACTGGCCAGGGCCAGGGGGTAGAGGAGGGCCGGCCACCCACTCAGTACCAGGGCCACCATCCCGGCCTCCAGCAGGAGCAGGATACCCAGGTCCCTCCCGTTTCGGATAACCGGCTCCGGTTGAGGGTCGCGCCAGAGGCTGAAGTTGACCATCGGCCACAGGAGAGCGCCCAACGCCAGGCCGTTCAACGCACCGGTGACCAGACGGAGTTCGTTGCGGGGTTCATAGAAGAGCGGAGCCCCTCGCATCAGGTCCACGTAGGAGTTCAGGCCATCTACCCCCATCACGAAGATGAAACCGACCAGCGCGACGGTGATAAGCGGGGGTGGGAAACGGCTTCCCCGGCGGCGCAGGAGGACGGCCTGGCCAAAGAGCGCCGTCAGCGCGCCCAGGAAGGTGCCGGTGCAGCGGGCGCAGAGCGGCAATGGCCGACCAGCGAAAAAGAAGGAGTGGGAGGGAATCCGGTGGCAGACGGCGGCGGATACCCAGTCCGCTTTGGTCAGCAGACCGGGAGGGGTCAGACCGATATAGGCCCCGATGACCAGCGCGGCCACCGCGAGGGCAACCCAGCGAGTCCAGTGGGGGCGGTAGTGGGTGGGGGTCATGTGCAATCACCCGAACTCCAGGAGGTCTCCCACCGACACCTCCTGCAACAGGTCCGGCGGGCCCTCCAGGATGTCCCGGGCGGGGGCGCGCGGAGCATAGAATGGCCGGAACGGGCGGGCCAGGACGGCGTCCACCACCCGTCCGGTACGGTCCAGCCAGATAGCGGCGATGGGGAAAAATACGAAGAGCATATGGATGGCCGTCTCCGCGCGGTTCTCCCGCGCCCCTACCAACAGAAGGGCCTCCCCCGGCGGCAACCTCCGGCGGAAAGTCAGCCCGCGCAGGCGGCAGAAGAAGGACGCGCACCACCGTGCCCGGACCGGCAGGGTCGTGCCGCGCGTTCGGTTATGGACGGAGAGGTAGCGAGGCATGGCGGAGCGTGAAAAGTGAAACGTGAAAAGTGAAACGTGAATGCCTGTTTCGCCCGTGCTCCTCCGTTCCCCGTTAAATGGGGGACGGACGGCACAGGTTTTCATGGATTTTTAGTAACTACCTACCCAAGAACCGTTTCATAAAAACCACGAAGGACACGAAGGCCGCACAAAGGGCACAAAGGACGATATTTTATCCCTTTGTGTCCTTTGTGAGTACTTCGTGTCCTTTGTGGTAGGTAATTACGATTTTTATATCGTGCCAATCCGTAAAATCCGTGTTCATCCGTGTGCTATTTCCGGGTCTAAAGTTGGCCCAGGCGGTAACTGGCCCAGAGGGTGGCGGCAGCGGCCCCCCAGGCCAGCAGGAACAGCAGGCCCAGCAGGGTCAGCATCAGCAGGCCAGCGGCCCCCGTCCATACCAGGTTGTCGGCCCGGGCCAACGCTATCAGCCCGCTCAGGACCAGCCCGGCCGCGCAGGAGTTCCACAGACTGTGGAGCATGACCGCGCCCCCGAAGGCCAGCGGGAGCCGCCAGGGCCGTCGCCCGGCCCACCACTGCCCCCATCCCCAGCCCATCAGGCCGCCGGTGGCGCAGTGCATGACCGTCGCCGCCAGGCGGGCCAGCACCCCCGGCCCCCATGTCGGGCCGACGAAGAGGCTGTTGAGCATGTTCTCGGCCAGGGCGAACCCTGCACCGGAGGCCACGCCCAGCAAAAAGGCCCGGGCCGGAGACGGACGGAGCCACAGCCCCGCCAACCCGACCCCCAGGGTCTTGGTGACCTCCTCCACCAGCGGCACCAGCCCCCCAATCAGGACCAGCGCGACCAGAATGAGTGGCGGAGTGAGTACTTCCAGCAGGTCCTCCACCCCGATGGGAAAGGGGATTTCGCCGGTGGTCAGGGCCTGCGGCGCCTGCTGGAGCCACTCCTGGGGGAGCAGGCCCAGCGCGAACAGGCCGACCGCCAGAAGGACGATCAGCGCAACCTCTATCACCAGCGCGATGCCCGTGCCCAGAAGCGCGCCGCTCAGCAATCCGCTGCGGACGTCCGCCCAGGAGCCCCCGCGCCCCCGCAGGCCCCATCCAACCAGAGAAAGGACCAGCACGGGCAGGAGAAGCAGCGTCGGCGCGTGGAAGAGGGCCATCAGGACCGGCGGCGCATTCAGCACCGACGCCACCGTCCCGGCGGTCAGCAGGACGGCGAACGCCAGCCAGAGCCACCCGACCCGCCGGGGGCGGAAGGGGGCCGCGGGAATGCCCCGCCGCCATCGGACCCCCTCCACAGCCAGGATGGCCCCCAGGGCCAGGCCCAGTGCGCCCACCGCGGCGGCCTGAGGGAGGGCCATCCCGCCCAGGCCCGTTTCACTGCCCCGCATCGGAGCGCTGAGGGCCATCAGGACGGCCATCAGCACACCCCCGGCGGCCACCACCCCACCGGTCAGGATGCCCATCAGCCCCAGGAATCGGTTGGGTATTGGTACATTGGTAAATTGGTTAGAAGTAGATGAGGGGTTTGACAGTGTCATCGTATAGTGCTAAAATGGAGTGCAAATATATGGCACTTCGCAACTACCCACCCTGATCGGTTTGCAGATGACGTAGCGCAGGCTTTCGCCTGCATACAGGCCTGGCAGCCTGCGCTACAAGGGCGATGCGTCGGGTGTGTCCCAAAATCGTCGGGAGCCCGGTGGGCCAGGCCGTAAACGGTCTGGCTGAGGTTGCAAAGGGCGTTGGAAGCGCCCTCTCCCTGTTGTAGGACAACTGCAAGCAGTTGTCCTACAAACGGAACACGAGTTGCCCAGGTGGAGAGGGGCGCTTTAGCGCCTCATCTTTGCCTGAGCCTGGCCGTTTACGGCCAGGCGAAAAGGCCAGCGGCCCAGCCCGACAAGACTGGGACACACCCGCTGCGCCTGTGATGGTGCCTGCCCGGAGGCCCCCTGGCAGGCAGTTACGGCACTTCAGGAGGGACGCCGATGGAACGGGAACGGCTGAATGTATATCTGCCCCGCGATGTCGCCGAAGACCTGCGGCGACTGGTCCCGGCCCGGGAGCGGGCCCGTTTCGTCAGCCAGGTACTGAGAGCGGAACTGAGCCGGCTGAAACTTCTGGCGGCCATTGACGCCTCGGCCGGAGCCTGGCGGGACGAAGACCACCCCGACATGGCGACGCCCGCCGACATAGACCGCTGGATTCAGGAGGGGCGGGCCGGATTGAACTGGGACCGCCTCCCCGGAGAGACGGAGAATGGCTGACTACCTGCTGGACACCGGCATCCTCATCCGCCACCTGCGGAACCGGCCCGGCTATCGGGAATTGATGTACCGCCTGGCCCAGGAGGGACGACTGTACATCGCCTCGTTTACCCGGCTGGAAATCGTGCGGGGGATGCGGGACCATGAGCGGGAAGCCACCTTCGCCCTGCTGGATGCCCTCCGGACCCACCCCCTGGATGCCCCGACGGCCGACCTGGCAGGGGAGATGATTCGCGCCTGGCAGCGAAAGGGCATCACCCTCAGCGGGCCGGACGCCGTCATTGCCGCCTCGGCCATCCGATGCGGCGCGGTTCTGGTCACCACCAACCCCCGCCATTTCCCGATGAGGGAACTGACGGTAATGGGGGTGGATGAGGAGGGCAGGCCCCTCTAACCCTTTACCGCTCCTCTATCTGTATGCTCTCAATCTCCAGCCCCGGCGGGGCGGTTGGATTGGCCGGGTTCCGCTCCGGCAGCGCCTGGAGAATCTCCAGCCCCTTCACTACCTTCCCGATAATCGTGTAGTGCCCGTCCAGGTCGGGCTGGGGGGCCAGTGTGATGAAGAACTGGCTGCTGCCCGTGTTGGGACCAGCGTTGGCGATGCCCACGACTCCCGCCGCGTCAAACTTCAGGTCGCCGATTTCGTCGTCGCACTGGAAGCCGGGGGTTCCGGCTGCTGTCCCGGTCGGGTCGCCAGCCTGGACGACAAAATTCGGGATGACGCGGAAGAAGGTTGTCCCATCGTACCAGCCCTGGCGGGCCAGAAAGATGAAACTGTTGACGTTGAGCGGAGCCTGGGCCGCGTAGAGTTCTATGGCGATGTCCCCTTTGGGCGTGCGAATGGTGGCAACGTACTGGCGGGCGGGGTCAATCTGGAGGGCGGGCGGCGCGCTGTAAAGGCGGGGCTCCAGAAGGGCCAGACCGATCAGTGCGCTCAGGCCCTGATAGGAAATCCCCCACTGGTCCGTGGGATACATCCGACCGTTGACGATGAACGACGGTGTCCCCGGCAGTCCCATCGTAACGGCCTCCTGGTACTGCCCCATCACCCGGGCCTGAAAGGTGTGTTCCTGCAGGTCCCGGTTGAACCGCTCCACGTCCAGCCCCAGTTCCTGCGCGTAACCGCTCAACACCTGAGGCATCTGGTCGGCGGGAAGGACGGCCCATTCTCGCTGCCGCTGAAAGAGCAGGTCGTGCATCTCCCAGAACTTCCCCTGAGCCCCGGCGGCCTCGGCAGCCTCGGCCGCGATCTGGGCCTTGTCGTGGATGCTGGTGAGCGGGAAATGTCGGTAGACGATGCGCAGATGGTCTTTGTGCGTTTCTAACAGAAACGCCAGCAGGGGGTCCACCCCTGCGCAGCCCGGTCATTGGAAGTCCGAATACTCCACCAGCGTAACCGGCGCGTCGGCCGGGCCACGGGTCCAGTCCGCGTCAGTGACCGGCGGGACGTTCAGCGCAGGCAGAGAGGCGAAGATGGAGGGGACGGCCCGGCAGGTGGCGGTGGAGACCGTTGTGGGTGTGGGGATGGCCGTCGGGGGCGCGGTGGGCACGTTGCTGACCGGGGTCCCCGTCTTCTGGCAGCCCACCAGCACGCCCACAATGAGAGCCAGAACGAATGGAACGGTGAATTTTTTCATCCCATTTGCTCCTGATTCATTGGAGTTCAAGGGGAAACTTACTGGTTGTTGTACAAAGCCCCTGCCACCACGGCAAAGACCAGCACAACCAGGGTGGCAATCGGCTGGCCGAAGGTGAAGCCCAGAATGGTTCCCCCCATCACCATCGCCCAGATAGGGAAGGCCAGCGTGGTCAGGACGACATTCAGAACCTTCCCCGGCCCCTGGGTCCCCCACCACCGCAGACCGAA
>JAPYWT010000132.1 GCA_028276215.1 Thermoflexus sp.
GAAATAAAAGAAAATCTTTGTGCCTTTGTGTCTCTGTGTGAGAAATAAAAGAAAATCTTTGTGCCTTTGTGTCTCTGTGTGAGAAATAAAAGAAAATCTTTGTGCCTTTGTGTCTCTGTGTGAGAAATAAAAGAAAATCTTTGTGCCTTTGTGTCTCTGTGTGAGAAAACATCATGGAACTTGGCCTGGTCCGTCAGGTAGAGATTCGGGATGAACTCCAGCGGGCATACCTGGACTACGCGATGAGCGTCATCGTGGCGCGGGCACTGCCCGACGTCCGGGACGGCCTCAAGCCGGTCCAGCGGCGCATCCTCTACGCCATGCACGAACTGGGCCTGCACCCCGGCGCCCCCTACAAAAAGTCCGCCCGCATCGTCGGCGAAGTCCTGGGCAAGTACCACCCCCACGGCGACGCCGCCGTCTACGAGGCCATGGCCCGTATGGCCCAGGACTTCTCCCTGCGCTACCCGCTGGTGGACGGACAGGGCAACTTCGGCTCCGTGGACGGCGACAGCCCGGCCGCGATGCGCTACACCGAGGCCCGCCTGGCCCCCATCGCCGCCGAGATGCTGGCCGACATCCAGAAAGAGACCGTGGACTTCGTCCCCAACTTTGACGACACCCTCCGGGAACCGGCCATCCTTCCGGCGGCCATCCCCAACCTGCTGGTGAACGGCTCCTCGGGCATCGCCGTCGGCATGGCCACCTCTATCCCGCCCCACAACCTGAGCGAGGTCTGCGACGCCCTCATCTACCTGCTGGACAACTGGAAACGTCTGGACGACATCGGCGTGGAGGACCTGCTCCGCTTCATCCAGGGCCCCGACTTCCCCACCGGCGGCGTCGTCTACCGGGAGACCGAGGAGGGGGAGGACGCGCTGGCGGCAGCCTACGGCACCGGCCGGGGACGCATCACCGTCCGCGCCCGCGTGCGGCTGGAAATGGACCGCGCCCGTCAACGGCTGGTCGTCACCGAAATCCCCTACCAGGTCAACAAGAGCAGTCTGGTGGAGCGCATCGCCGAACTGGCCCGGGAAGGCCGCCTGGAAGGCGTCACCGACCTGCGGGATGAATCCGACCGCCAGGGCATCCGGGTGGTGATAGAACTGGCCCGGACGGCGGACCCGGAGGCGGTCCTGGCCGAACTCTTCCGAAGTACCCCCCTGGAGACCACTTTCAGCATCATCCTGCTGGCGCTGGTGGACGGCGAACCGCGACTCCTGACGCTCAAGCGAGCCCTGCTCCTCTATCTGGAACACCGCCAGGAGATTGTCACCCGGCGCAGCCGCTACGACCTGGAGCGGGCGAAGGAACGGGCCCACATCCTGGAGGGGCTTCTGGTCGCCCTGGACAACCTGGACGAAGTGATTGACCTGATTCGCCGCTCCCGGACGGCGGAGACGGCGCGCGCCAACCTGATGCGCCGGTTCAAACTGACCGAAGTCCAGGCCCAGGCGATTCTGGACATGCCCCTCAAGCGGCTGGCCGCGCTGGAACGGCACAAACTGCAGGAGGAGTACAAGGAGAAACAGCAGCAAATCCGCTATCTGACGGCCCTGCTGAAGAGTCCGGCCAAAATCCGGGATGTCATTCGGGAGGAACTGGTCGCGCTGAAGGGGAAATACGGCGACGCGCGCCGGACCGAAATCGCCGGGGCCCGGGGGAAGGTCGGGGCGGAGGAACTGGTCCCGGACGTCCCCGTGTGGGTGGCCGTGACGGAGGCGGGCCGGGTGGCCCGCGTGGCGGATGAGGGCGGGCCTCCCGCGCTCCCCGACAAACTGGACCGGGCGGCCCTGCCGGTGGCCCTGCTCCGGGCGTCCACGCGGGACATCCTCTACGTCTTCTCCGCCGACGGGCACTTCGCGGCCTACCCCGTCCACCAGTTGCCGGAGGGCGCGGTCTGGGAGGGCGCCGGTCGCGCCATCGGCGACCTGGTCTCCCGGAGCGGCCCCTTCCCGGCCGTCGCCGCGCTGGCGCTCCCCCCTGCCCGGAGTGAGGCATCGGGCGAAGCGGAGGGCCGCCCCGAATACCTCTTCCTGGCCACCCGTCGCGGCATGGTCAAGCGCGTGGCGGTGGCGGATCTGCCCATGGTCGGTTTCGGGACCGTCATCGGCGTCGCGGAGGGGGACGCGGTGGTCGGCGCCGCCTGGACGACGGGCACGGACGAAGTGGTCCTGGTCACCCGCGCCGGTCAGGCCATCCGCTTCCGGGAGGAGGAAGTCCGCCCCATGGGGCTTCCGGCGGGGGGCGTCGCCGGCGTGAAATTGCAGGAAGCGGCGGGCAAGGAAGAGGAGGACCGGGTGGTGGCGCTGGTGGTGGTGCGCCCGAAGGAGGACCTGGCGGTGGTGGCGGAGGACGGGCGGGGGAAGCGGACTCCGCTCAGCGAGTACCCCACCCAGGGCCGCTACGGGAAGGGGGTCATCACCGCCCGCTTCGCCGCCCCCGGGGTCGGGCTGGCGGGCGCGGCCGCCATCCCGACGGGCGGTACTCTGGTCCTGCTCACCGAGGCCGGTGCGGTCCGGGTGGTGGGCACCCGTTCCATCCCCCGGCAGGACCGCCCCGCCCAGGGCCGCTCCCTCATCCCCCTGCGCAAGGGGGACCGGGTGAGGCGGGTGCTGGTTCTGTAAACGGTTGCGGCAGTAGTCTCGCTGCCCCCTCTTCTTTCCCCCTCTCCCGTTTCGGGGGAGAAGGGGAAAAGAGGGGTAAGGGAGCAGTTTTGCGCGACTCTTGACTTTTGTCACAAACTGTCGGATAATGACAGTTGGCCAGAGGTGAACCAATCTGCTGTATAAAGGGGTACCATGCCGAGAACGGTTGAGGGCGTAATAGACAGGGAGGGCAACATTCGCCTGCTGGAGCCCATACGCGTGCCGACGTTGCGCCGGGTGCTGGTGATTGTTCTGGATGACGAACCCCTCTTGAAGGTATCTGAGACCGCCCTGCTCAGTGAACCTGCCCTGGCTGAAGACTGGAATCGCCCGGAGGAGGACGAAGCGTGGTCGCACCTTCAGCAGGTGCCGTGGTCCTGATCCCCTTCCCGTTTTCCGACCTCTCCCAGGCCAAGTTGCGTCCGGCGGTTGTGCTGGCCGATGCCGGACGCGGGGACTGGATTCTATGCCAGATTACCAGCAGGCCATACGCTGATCCCTGGGCCATTATGCTGGATGATGCCAGTTTCGCTGCAGGTTCATTACACCTCGTCAGTTACGCGCGGCCTGGGAAATTGTTCACTGCCCATCACGACCTGATTGTGGCAGAGATTGGCCAACTGAAAGCGGGTCCCTTCAGGACCATCGTGGAAACTGTTGTAACCATCCTGCGGTCTGGCCTCACTCCCTGAAGTGTATTATACCCCTTTTGCATCGGACAAACACCCCGCGCGAATCTTATGCATTCGCGCGTTCGGATCATTCACACCGGAGGCTCCATGCACCGCATCTTCTACCCCCGGAGCATCGTCGTCATCGGCGTCTCGGAGAAACCCGACAACCTGGCCCGCACCATCATCCTCAACCTGCGCACCTTCGGCTACTCCGGTGCCCTCTACGCCGTGGGACGGGAGCGCGGGGAGGTCTACGGCGTCCCCATCGTCCCCTCGCTGGACGAAGTGCCCGACGGCGTGGACCTGGCGGTCATCCTGGTCCCCGCCCCCCTGGTCCCCGGCCTCATGGAGACCTGCGGGCGGAAAGGCATCCACCGCGTGGTCATTGAGTCCGGCGGCTTTTCCGAATTTTCGGAACAGGGCCGCCAACTGGAGGAGCAACTCAAAGAGATTGCCCGCCACTGGGGTATCCGCTTCGTCGGCCCCAACTGCATCAGCGTTGTCAACCTGGACGCCGGAGTCTGCCTGCCGTTTGCCCACATTGAGCGGGAGACGCTCCGCCTTGGCCCCGTGTCGGTGGTTGCCCAGAGCGGCGGCGTCTCCATCACCTACGCCGAAATGTTCTCCGCCGCCGGGCTGGGCGTCAACAAAGTCGTCAGCATCGGCAACAAGGCGGACCTGGACGAGGCGGACTATCTGGCGTACCTGCTGGAGGACCCCGGCACCCGCATCGTCTGCCTATACCTGGAGTCGGTGGACGACGGCCGGGGGCTGATGTCGCTGGCCCGCCGGTCCGAGAAACCCATCATCGTCCACAAGGCGAACCGGGGGACGGCCAGCCAGAGCATCGCCCGCTCCCATACGGCGGCGCTGGCCAACGACGACCGCGTCGTGGGCGCGGCGTTCCGTCAGGCGGGCATTCTGCGCGCCGACTCCTTCGGCGACGCGGTCTCCATGGCCCTGGGGCTGACACTCCCGCCCGTCCGGGGGGACGACCTCGTCGTCATCTCCCGCTCCGGGGGGCACGCCGTCATCGCCGCCGATTTTGTGGAAAAGTACGGGTTCCGTCTGGCCCCGTTGCCGCCGCGTTTCACCGACGCGGTGCGGGCCCTCTTCCGCGCCGACGTCATCGCGCCCACCAACCCCCTGGACCTGGGGGTCATCTTTGACTTTGACCTCTACGCCCGCATCGTGGAGCAGACGCTGCGGATGCTGAAGCCGGACGCGGTCCTGCTCATCAACACCTACAGCCGCTCCGAGGCGGAGGGAGCCCACCGACTGGCGAAGCAGGTGGACGCCATTGTCCGGGAGACGGGGATGCCCGTGGCCTTCTGCGCCTACGGGGAGGGTGGCGCCGCGCACGAACTGATCGGCCAGGTCTCTATACCGGTCTTCACGGACATAGAGGGCGCGGTACGGGGCCTGGCGGCCTCGCGGGAGTGGCACCGACGCCGGGCCCGGCGTCAGGCCCTGCCGGAGGACGCGCCGACCGGCCCGCGCCGTCCCCTGCCGCTGGGGATTCTGGACGGCGCGCTGGCCCTCTGCCGGGAATACGGCATCCCGGTGGCCCCCTGGGCGGTGGCGGACGACCCCGACGGGGCGGCGGAGGCGGCGGACGGGCTGGGGTACCCGGTGGTCCTGAAGGCCCTCTCTGCCCGCGTGCTGCACAAGTCGGACGTGGGCGGGGTGGTGCTGGGGCTGAACGACGGAGCGGCGGTCCGGCGGGAGGCGGAGGCCATGCGGGCGCGGGTCCTCTCACAGGTACCGGATGCCACCGACCTGCGCTTCCTGGTCCAGCGAATGGTCAGCGGAGGCGTGGAGGTCATCCTGGGCGGCCGGCAGGACCCCAGTTTCGGGCCGGTGGTGATGTTTGGCCTGGGAGGGGTCTTTGTGGAGGTCTTCGGGGATGTGGCCTTCCGGGTCGCACCGCTGACCCGCGCCGACGCGGAGGAGATGATTACGGAGGTGCGGGGCCGGGCCCTGCTGGAGGGAGCGCGCGGCCGTCCCCCGGCGGACCGGGAGGCGCTGATCGGGGCCGTCCTGGCCTTCTCCCGTCTGCTGGTGGAGAACCCGGACATTGCGGAGATAGAGATCAACCCATTGCTGGCCCTGCCCGAGGGCGTCGTCGCCGTAGACGCTCGGTGGGTAGGATAAATCTCACACAAAGACACAAAGAACACAAAGAAGAAAATTATATTTTAATCTTCGTGCCTTTGTGTCTTTGTGTGAGGCAAAAACCGGGGGTGGCGATGAAGCGGATGAGGATTATCAGTGGTCTGCTGGTGCTGATGCTGTATCTGGCGGCCTGCGCCGCCCCGTCCCCGACGGCGGAGACGCCATCGCCCCCATCCCCCACCCCTCTCCCGCCCGTCGGCCGCATCCGCGCCCCCGCCGTTGCGGGCTCCTGGTACCCCGCCGACCCGACCGAACTGGCGCAGACCATAGACGGGATGCTGGAGGCGGAGGGGCCGGTGGACGGCGCACCCATTGCCCTCATCGTCCCCCACGCCGGATACGTCTTCTCCGGGCCGGTGGCGGCAGCGGGCTTCCGCCAACTGACCAACGGCCAGTACGACGTCGCCGTCATCATCGCCGCCGACCATCAGGCCCCCCTCTCCCGGCCCATCTCCGTCTGGGCGGAGGGGGCATGGGAGACCCCGCTGGGCCTGGTGCCGGTGGACGCCGACATGGCCCGGGCCCTCATTCAGGCCGACCCCCGCATCACCTTTGACCCCGATGCCCACCAGGGGGAACACCCGATAGAGATAGAACTCCCGTTCCTGCAGCGGGTCTGTCCCCAATGCCGGATTGTCCCCATCCTGATGAGCGCCGACGATGAGGAGACGGTCCAGGCGCTGGCGGACGCGCTGCTGACGGTGCTCCCCGGGCGGAGGGCCGTCGTCATCGCGTCCTCTGACCTCTCCCACTACCCTTCCCGGGAGGACGCCTGGGCGGTGGACGGGGCCACTCTGGCGGCGGTGGAGACGGGCGACCCGGCGCGGGTACGGGCGACGATGGCAGCGGCGATGCGGCGGGGCGTTCCCGGCCTGGTCACCTGTGCCTGCGGGGAGGGGCCGATTCTGGTGGCCATGCGCGTCGCGGCCGGCCTGGGGGCCGACACCGTCTCCGTCCTGCGCTACGCCAACTCCGCCGACTCCCCCTACGGCGACCCCAAGCAGGTGGTGGGCTACGGCGCGGTGATGTTCTGGCGCTACACCCCGCCCGACCTGACGCCGGCGCGGCGGGAGGCGTTGCTGGAACTGGCCCGCCGGACGCTGGACTCCTACCTGAGGGACGGTACCATCCCACCCTACGAGACCGACGACCCCCAACTGTTGCGGCGGTCGGCGGCCTTCGTCACGATTCGGGAGGACGGGGAGTTGCGAGGGTGCATTGGGCATCTCCGGGCCGACCGGCCCCTCTACCGGGCCGTGCAGGAAATGGCCGTCGCCGCTGCCACCGAGGACCCCCGCTTCCCGCCCCTGACGCGGGAGGAACTGGAGCGGGTCCGGTTGGAGATTTCCGTCCTCTCCCCCTTCCGTCGCCTGACCGACCCGGCGCAGGTGGAGGTGGGCACGCACG
>JAPYWT010000133.1 GCA_028276215.1 Thermoflexus sp.
GCGGCACTATGCCGAAAGATATGGACGACTTGCTCTATCAACATCGGGTCTCAGACCTTTGGCAACGTCTGGCCGGGTGCACCTGGCGGGACACCCAGCGCCTGCTGGAGCGGGAGCGCGACCTGCTCACCGATCTGCGCTGGTGGCCGACCGTGCTCAAACTCCTGGCGCCGCCAGCCACTTCTTTCTCCCATCCGACCATAGAGGGGTTGTGGATACCCCAGGTGCCGGGCATACCGACCCGGGCCACCATCACCGTTGCCGATGTTGGGCTTCTGGCGGCCGGGGTTTATGAGGCGCTTTCCCGTCTCCCGCCTCAACGTCTTGGCCCCAGCGGTGCCGTTAACCTGCTGCTGGCCGCATCCGATGCCGACGCCTTCAGCCAGCAGGCTGCACGGCTTGCGTCCCATATGGACGACGCCTTCTTTGAGGTGCTTTTCACCCTGGCCGAAGAAGCGCGCTCGCTGGGACTGGAGTCTTTCGCCCAACAGGTGGAAGCCCTGCGGCGACTTGTCGTCTCTGTACTGACCAAAGAGACCATTGCTGAACTCGCGTCGGAGGCGGTCCGCGCTCGCACCGATAGCGAGGCGGCCAGCCGCATCTTGCGGGCTGCCCGGACGGCGCCGCGATGGCTGAGAAGTGCTCTGGAGGAGATGCCCGGGCGCGCCAGAGAGGAACTTCCCGCTGCCCCCGTCGCCCGTGCCCTGCAGAGAGCCTGCGAGGCACTGGAGGAGGGGCAGGACGAGGCAACGATCCTTGCCAATCTGGAAAACTGGCTCCCTTTGCGACAATTCCTGGCCCGCCATCGTTTGCTCCTGAAGGCGCCCTTTCCGATGCGTCCCGGAGAGGACTGGCTGGCCCGTTACGGCGCTAAAGCCAGAGCATTTCTCCTGCAACTGGGGCAGGCTCAGGATGCACAGACGCTCGCACTGTATCGCCTGGCTCTGGCCGAAAATGAGGCCGAGGCGGAGCAGGCAATCGCCGGGGAACCGCATCTCCTTTCGGCAGCAGGCGAACAACAGACACGGCTCCAGGCGCGCAGCGCTCAGGAGCAGGGACAGGTCACCCTGGCATCCAGGCTCTCAGCAGCCGCGGAACGCATCCACGCCTGGTTGAACGAGCTGATCCGCTCGGAGCGCAACGCTATCGTCCGACTTGCCGAAGAGGTCCGCTCCGGCGAACTCAGCCTCTCCGAAGCCCTGGCGCAGGTGCAACAGCCCGAAACGCTGCGCGACATCAGCGTTCTTCACGTTGCAGCGCTGGACGAGCAGGTCAACCGCCTCTACCAGAACGGCGACCTCTATCAGGCAGAACTTCTGGCCAGCCTGAGCTATGCCGCTGCCCGCCTGCTGGATAACCGTAAACTGCGCGCCGATCTCGCCATCTCGCTGGCCGAGATCAAGAGCGAACTGGGTAGACACGCCGAAGCGCTGCCCCTTTTTGAGGAAGCGGTGAAACTGGCTGAAACGCTCAACGAGCCGTTCCGTCTCATCCGCTCCGTGGGTCCCTTGGGGACGGTCTACGAGAAACTGGGCCGCTATGACGAAGCCCGCCGCTATTATGAGCGCGCCCTCTCACTGGCGCGCCAGGCTGGACTGGAGGGCCTGGAAGCAGCCGCGCTGGGGAATCTGGCAGGCCTGCATCTCCTCACCGGCGACCTGACCTCTGCCCTGCGCGATTCGGAAGGGGCCCTGGCAAAAGCCCGGGCTGCCGAGGACCGCTACCAGATCGCCCAGAGCCTGAGCACTCGTGCTTTGGTTCTGCACCGCGCTGCCCGTTACGATGAGGCGCTCCCCCTGTACAAAGAAGCCCTGGATGCGTTGCATCGTTTAGGTGATGTCATCAGCGAAGTTCGTCTTCGCCTGCACCAGGGCCAGGCACTGGCGGAGACAGGCCAACTGGCTGAAGCACTGGCTGAGTTTGAAGAAGCACACCAATCGGCCAGGAATATCGGCCATCTGCCCCTGCAAGCCAAAGCGCTGAGCGTTATCGGCACTCTACACTTGCGCCGTGGTGACCTGGTTCAGGCTCTCCACACCCTGGAAGATGCACTGGCCATTGAAAACGGGCTGGAACCGTCGGAGAGGGTCACCGCCTTACTGAATCTTGCCCATATTCAGATGAACCTGAATCAACTGGACTTTGCCGAAAGGGCACTGAACCAGGCGATGAGCACCGCGGCGTCAATTGATAATCCTTTGATGAACGCCCAGATTGCCCTGTATCGCGCACGTTACCTGGCGGAACGCAAAGAATGGTCGGAGAGCGAGGCTGGCGCGCGTCAGGTGCTGACGCTGGCGCAACAATTACACTCTTCTGAACTGGAACTCTGGGCGTTGGAACTCCTGGGCCGAACCGTCAGTTTCCAGGGGCGACTGGAGGAAGCGGCGCACTGGTATGTCCAGGCGCTGGACAGGGCACGTCAGCATCGCCGTGCACCGGAAGTTGCCAGTTTCCTGATCCACCTGGGCATCCTCCAGGCCCGGCTGAACCAGGTTGCCGATGCCCAGGCTGCGTTGACGGAAGCGCTGGATACGGCCGGTGAATTGGGGCTGACTTATCTGCAATTCTACGCCCACTATAATCTGGGGCACCTCTATGCTTCTTTGAACAATCTGCCTCAGGCGCTGGAACACTATCGTGCCGCCATCCACTTGCTGGAACGGGAGCGCGCCGTTCTGAGCCAGGTGGAAACCTTCGAGCAGCGTTATGCCGCCGAACGGCAGGATGTCTATCGTCTGGCTGCCGAGATCGCCTTGCGTTTGAATCGCCCTTTGGAAGCGCTGGAAATGCTGGAACAGGAGCGGGCGCGCTGGCTGGCGCGCCAGATTGCCCAGCGCGAGGCTATTCCTCCCACCGTGCCGGAAGAGTTGCGGGCGCGCTACGATCGCACCTTCCAGGCTGTTCAGTTCCTGCGCTCCATCGTCTATGGTGAGCCAGGCTGGGGGATGCAAGCGGTTGAAGAAGCCCATCGCGGGTTGAAACTGTTGGAGCAGGCGCAAACAGAGGAGAAATTTGAGCGAATGATGGCCGAGGCCAGGGAACGGGAACAGCAAGGCTACCAGCAGGCCCTGGCCGATGCAGAGGCTGAACTGGACCAGGTCACCCAGGAGATCCGCCGGCATGTGCCTGACTTCGCTGCTCCTCTTGAACTCCCCCCGCTGGATTGGAGCAGGATCGCCGATGACCCGGAAACGGCCATTGTGGCGCTGTTTTCCGGTGACCAGATGGCCTGCGCCGTCGTGCTGCACCCCTCCGGCCAGCGCGTGGTTGACCTGCCGGGCCTGCAGCGTGCCGAAGTAGAGCGCCTGCTGTACGGCCTGCCGCAGCCGTTGGAGCAAGTATACCAGGAAATTGAACAGCAAATCGCTCAGTCACCGGAGAAGCGCGCTCTCGCCGTTATGGTCAAACACTACCTGACCCTGCGCTGGATAATTGAGCAGGCCCCCTCTTTCCAGTTGGGCTGGCAGGTGGCCATACGCACCCTGATCTCGGAAAAAACCCAGGCGGAGGTGCTGGCGCGCGGTCGGGAATGGATGCGCCAGCGCAGCATCCCCGTTGAGGAACGGGAGACAACCCTCTTTGACCTTGACGATGC
Organism: Thermoflexus sp.; assembly: GCA_028276215.1. Classification (GTDB taxonomy): domain Bacteria; phylum Chloroflexota; class Anaerolineae; order B4-G1; family DUEL01; genus SpSt-77. The sequence goes on from JAPYWT010000133.1 coordinate 3,599, forward strand.
CCGGCGGCTGACCATGTGGCAGCATCTCTTTGACGAAATGGTCGCCGAACTCAAAACGCGCTTGTGGCAGCCCCTCCTGCCCCTCCTCCGCGAACTCGGCGTCTCGCAAGTCGTTCTCATCCCCGATGCCGACCTCCACGCGCTGCCCCTGGCCGTGGGCCTGGCTGATGAGCCAGAGCCACCAGCGGTGGCGATAGCGCTGAGCCTGCGGCTGTATGCCCAGAGCATCCGCTGGCTGCGCGAGCGCGAGCCGCGCGAGAACTCCCTGATGTTGATTGCCAATCCCACCGAAGACCTGAGCGCGACACAGGTGGAAGCCGCTCTCCTGCGCGATCTCTTCTCTGCCCATGGCGAAGCGGCCTTTGTGCTGAGCGGGAAACAGGCAACCATGCAGAACATCAGTCGCACCTCCCGCGTGGGTAACTACTGGCACTTTGCCGGTCACGCCCAATATGTATGGTGGAACCCGGCTGTTTCAGCGCTCTGGCTGGCGGGGAAAGAATTGCTGCCCTTCTACTGGATTCCTATGTGGATGGACCTGCGTGCCACGCGGCTGGCTGTCCTCAGCGCCTGCGAGACGGCAATAACCCCGACGCGCGAAGCGCTGCCCGAGTTCACCGGTCTTTTCTCCGCTTTTCTGCTGGCTGGTGCGCCGGCCGTGCTGGCCTCCCTCTGGCCGGTGGAGGAAATCTCTACCGCGTTGCTGATCTACCGCTTTTATCAGTATCATCTGGGCGACTCGCGGGAGAGCCTTGCACCGCGCCCGCCCGCTGTTGCCCTGCGTGATGCTCAACAGTGGCTGCGCACATTACGAGGCGAAGAAGCGCTGAATCATCCGGCCATTGCCGAATTCAAACGTCTGAACCCACCCCGTCGGATGTGGAAGCAAATCCTGGCATTGGAAGATAAAAGCCAAGACTTGCCCTTCGCGAACCCATACTTCTGGTCTGGTTTTATGCTGGTTGGCGTGTGAGGAGGCGCAGATGGCAGAGGATGAACTTGCCCGTCTGATCCACACCCTGATCTTCGCCGAAACACTCTCCGAAAGCATGGAGGCAGGCCTGGAGTTGCGTCACTATGCTTCGGGGATAGAATTGTTGCGTCCCATCTTCAACGAGATGATCTGCTACATCGGCGAGTTGATGAGCGGAAGACGCTCTCCGAAGGAAGACGATGTGACACCGTTTTTGCAATTCTATGCCGGCTTCCATCCCATTGAACAACTGTTGTGGACCTGGTACGAGGATGAACCACTGGTGGAGACACTGATCGAGATGGACAACGATGCAGATCGCCGGGTGCGTGCTCTGGCGCTGATCAGCCTGGGCGCTGTCAACCTGTTCTGGAAAGACCCTCGTGTAGAGCCGCATCTGCACGCCCGTCAGCATGATCCCGACCCGCTGATCCGCGCTGCGGCGCGATTGGCTCTGGAGTATATGGCATGGGCAAACTATGTAGCGAAGAGAACATCACCAGACCCCGTTCGTTATCAGTTTTTGGAGCAATACGCTGCTCAGTTGATGAGCAATCTGATCAAAGCAAAAACATCCCTATCGTGAGGAGGAACAGATGGCTGGATCTACTGTCCGAGAATTGCTTGCCCCAGCCATAATCCTGGACCCCACCAGGACTATGGCCGAGGCGCTACGCCAACTGGAGCAGGCAGGCGTGACCTTTTGCGTCATCCAGGACGAGCAGGGTCGGCTGGCGGGGCTGGTCACTGCAGAGGAACTGCGCAAGGCCGATCCACAAGCGCGGCTGGATTCCCTGCTGACTGCGGTGCCTTCTCCGATTTCCATTGATCCAGACGTAAGGATTGAGCACGCCATGCGGGTGCTGGCCAAAGATCTGGTGCTCCAGCCACGGTTGCAAGGAGTGATCGTGCGGGAGCAGGGACAGGTGCGAGGTGTCCTGCCGCGTCAGGAACTGGTAGAACGCGCTTCCCGCCTGGTGACCCGCAGTATCGTTGACCGCATGGAGGGCGCGCCGGTGGATATACTCTACTTTGAGTGCCCGATGGATGGTGAGCGTCAACTGGTTGCCTACTACGATCCCGGTAACCCGCCCACCTGTAGCCAGGGCCACCGGATGCGGCCGGTTGAGGATTGACGGGAGGAAAGAAAATGTTTTCCACCGTCCTTCAGGAACTCAAAGGGTACTTTGGCCGCGACTTTCTGCTGAGCGCTTTCTTCCCTGTGCTCTTCTTCGCCGGACTCAGCCTGATGCTCTTCCTGGAAATCACCCAGGGGCTGAACGCCGCCCTGACCGGCTGGGAAAAACTTCCTGTCATCTCCCGCAGCCTGATCGGGATCGGCGGTAGCGTTGTCGTGGTTGTATTTGCCTATCTGCTGTACAACTTCCAATATAGTCTCATCCGCCTGTTTGAAGGTTACTGGCCACGACGCCGATTTTTCTTGTGGCTGCGCAACCGGCGGGCGGCGTCCTACCAGCGGCTTTGGAAGCGCTTGCACGGCCAGGCACAATCGGCAAGCACACCCCAGGAAGCCAATGAGATTTGGGCAGAACTGCTGGCCTTCTACCCACCGCCGACACATCTGGATAAAATGATGCCCACGCGCCTGGGCAACATCCTGCGCGCAGCGGAAATCTACCCTTATGAGCGCTATGGCATAGATGCGGTGGTCATCTGGCCGCGCCTGCGCCCATTGCTCAAGCCGGAAATGATGGCTCTGTTGGAAGACCGTAAGACCACGCTGACATTTATGCTCTCCATGTCTCTGCTCTCCGCTCTCTTCTCCCTGATCTGGTGCCCCGTGCTGGCATTCAGCAACCGCTGGGACCTCTTTCTCCTGTGTGCATTGGGCTGGCCCTTGGCCTGGATGTGTTACCAGAACGCGTTGCAGAGCGCCCTGGCCTACAGCGAGCAACTTCGGGCGACTTTTGACCTGTACCGTCACGATTTGCTCAAGGCGCTGAACCGCCCTGTTCCCAGCACCCTGGAAGAAGAGCGTAAAGAGTGGCTGCGTCTGACGCGCTTTTTCCAGCGCAACCTGCCCCTGCCTCCTGCACCGCCTGTAACTGTTCACTCTCAGGACAGTCATCCGGTGCGAACAGTGGCAGGGGATCCAGAACAACCGGATGTCTCGCCGCCAGTGGCCAAAATGGCTACCGAAGATTAACGCATGCACAGGCAAGTCGCTTCCGCATGGAACACTCTGAACCTCGCGGCACATCCAGACGATTTGGTGAAAAAGTGCGGATAGATGCGGGCCGGGGGGGGGGGGGGGGGGCGGCCCCCCCCCCCCCCCCCCCCCCCCCCCCCCCCCCCCCCCCCCCG
>JAPYWT010000289.1 GCA_028276215.1 Thermoflexus sp.
TACCTGGAAGGTAATGTCAATGCCAAACGAAGGGTGAAGTACGCCGCCGAGTGGCTGGACAAAATCGGCCTGGGCGGGGAGCGGGTGCGGATGTTCAACCTCTCCTCGGCCATGGCCGTTCAGTTCGCGGAGTACGTCCGCCAGATGACGGAAACGGTCCGGAAGTTGGGGCCGAATCCGCTGAGGCGTGATTCGTGAAAAGTAAAACGTAAAGAGTAAAACGTGATACGGAGGAATCCATGATTGTCGGTGAACAGAAGCCATTAGAGGAAATCATGAACCTGCTGGGGGATGCCCGCCGGGTGCTGGTGGCCGGGTGCGGGACGTGCGTGACCGTCTGCTTCGCCGGGGGCGAGAAGGAGGCGGCGATTCTGGCCTCGGCCCTTCGCATGAAGAGCAAACTGGAGGGCCACCCAATGGAAGTGGATGAGGTCACGGTCCAGCGGCAGTGCGAGTGGGAGTACATTGACCCGCTGGCGGACCGGCTGAAGGACTACGATGTCGTCCTCAGCCTGGCCTGCGGCATCGGCGTCCAGGCGATGAACGAGCGCTTCCCGGACGCTATCACGCTGCCGGGGCTCAACACCACCTTCCTGGGGTTGCCGGAGGAGCATGGCATCTGGGAGGAGCGCTGCCAGGCCTGCGGCGACTGCATCCTGGGGATCACGTTCGGCATCTGCCCCATTGCCCGGTGCTCCAAGCAACTCCTGAACGGCCCATGCGGCGGCTCTCAGAACGGCGTCTGCGAGGTCAATCCCGACATCCCCTGTGCCTGGCAACTCATCTGGGAGCGGGCGATGAAGTTCGGGCAGGTGGAGCGGCTCCTGGAGATTCAGCCGCCCAAGAACTGGTCCCGCAGCCGCGACGGCGGCCCCCGCAAGATTGTGCGGGAGGACCTGAGACTGCCTGAAGAAGAGTGAGGTGAGACATGAGCGAACAGACCAACGGCTACAAGTCCGGTAGCAACCTGGAGAAACTCCTGCGCGCGGGCCACTTCGTGGTGACGGCGGAGATTGGCCCGCCCCAGAGCGCTGACCCCGAGGTCATCCGGCGCAAGGCCCGCCTGCTGAAGGGAGTGGTGGACGCGACCAATATCACCGACAACCAGACCGCTATCGTCCGCATGTCCAGCATCGCCTCGGCGGTCCTGGCCATGCAGGAGGGGGTGGAGCCCATTGTGCAGATGACCTGCCGGGACCGCAACCGGCTGGCGATGCAATCGGACCTGCTGGGTGCCTACGCGCTGGGCGCGCGCAACCTCCTCTGTCTCACCGGCGACCATCAGAGTTTCGGCAACCACCCCACTGCCAAGAACGTCCATGACCTGGACTCTATCCAGTTCATCCGCATGGTCCGGGACATGCGGGATGAGGGCCGCTTCCAGTGCGGTGATGAGATCAAAGGGGTCCGGCCCCGATTCTTCATCGGCGCGGCGGAGAACCCCTTCGGGGACCCCTTTGATTTCCGCCCGTACCGCCTGATGAAGAAGGTTGCCGCCGGGGTGGACTTCATCCAGACCCAGATTATTCTGGACATCCCCCGCTTCCGGGAGTTCATGAAGCGGGTGGTGGATATGGGCCTGCACGAGAAGGTCTACATCCTGGCCGGCATCGGCCCGCTGAAGTCCGCCGGGGCGGCCCGGTACATGCGGGACAAAGTGCCGGGGATGCGCGTGCGGGATGAGTACGTGGAGCGGATGGAGGCGGCGGTTGCCGGAATCCCGAAAGAGGACAAGAAGGCCCGTAAGGAGGCGTGGGAGCGGGAGGGCATCCGCATTGCCATTGAGCAGATTCAGGAAATTCGCGAAATCCCCGGCGTGGCGGGTGTCCACATCATGGCCATTGAGTGGGAAGAGGCGGTGCGGCCCATTGTGGAGGGCGCCGGCCTCCTGCCCCGCCCGGTGGTAGAGTAGTTGTAGGACAACTGCTTGCAGTTGTCCTACTTGTGAACAGGAGCGAGTATGGCATCCAGAGCACGAGTCCGAACGCAAACGCTGGCGGAGATTGTGGAGGAGCACACTGGCTCCAACCCGTACCTCTGCTACCAGTGCGTCCGCTGCTCCAGCGGATGTCCGGTGGCGGAGCATATGGACCTGCTGCCCAACCAGGTGATGCGGGCCATTCAGTTCAACGATGAGCGGGTGCTGGAGGCGAAGACCCCCTGGATTTGCGCGGCCTGCGTCACCTGCTCCACCCGCTGCCCCCAGGGCATAGATGTCGCCGGAGTGATGGACGTGCTCCGCATAGAGGCCCGGAAGCGGGGCATCAAGCCGCCGGTGCGGGAGGTGGAACTCTTCACCCAGGTTTTCCTCAAGACCATTGGAGTGGCCGGGCGGCTCTACGAGGCCGGCCTGATGGGGATGATGAACGTCCTGACCGGGCGCCCCCTCAAAGATATGGACCTGGGCGTGCCGATGATTCTCAAACGGAAAATCCGGCTGCTCCCGGAGTTCGTCCGTCCGCCGAAGAAGGTGAAACGGGTGGAGGCCAGGGGGAACGTCATCGCCTACTACCCCGGCTGTTCGCTGGAGTCCACCGCCACGGAGTACGACCATACCTTCCGGGCGGTCTGCGAGGCCCTGGGAATCCAACTGGTGGAGCCGCCGGGGTGGGTCTGCTGTGGCTCCACCCCCGCGCATACCACCGACCCGGTTCTGGCGGGGTACTACGCGGGAGTGAATCTCTCGCTGGTGGAACAGATGGGGCTCCGGCAGGTGGTGGCGCCGTGTCTGGGGTGCTATCAGCGCTTCCGGGCCGGTGCCTATGAGATGGCCCATCGTCCCGAACTGGTGGACCAGGTGGCGGAACGGGTCGGCTACCGGTACCAGGGGACGGTGGAGACTCTGCATGCGGTGGAGACGTTGCTGGAACGGGCCGGGCTGGAGGCGATTCGGGCGCAGGTCAAAAAGCCCCTGCAGGGGATGCGCGTGGCGTCCTACTACGGCTGCGCAACCACCCGTCCGCCGAAGTACACCGGTGTGGAGGACCCCGAGAACCCCACCTGTATGGACGACGTCATCCGGGCGCTGGGCGGCGAACCGGTGGAGTGGTCCTACAAGACCGACTGCTGCGGCGGCAGCCTGGGGATTACCCAGACGAACGTCGCGCTGGAACTTTCGGAGAAGATTCTGCGGAACGCGCACGATAGCGGGGCGGAACTGATGGTGACGGCCTGTCCCCTCTGCCAGGTGAACGTGGAAGCCCGGCAGGTCCAGATGAAATTGGACTTCCAGTTGCCCGTCCTCTACATCACCCAGTTGATGGTGCTGGCCTTTGGGATGGAGGAGAAGAAGGCGGAACTGGATAAGAACATGGTGGACCCCCGGCCGGTGCTGCAGAGGTACGGGCTGGTGGGGTAATCGTCCCCCGGTCTCCGTGAGCAAGATATTTGGGGGCAGGGCGCGGGTGCTCTGCTCCCCAATTTTCGCCCGCCGCTGGCTGGGGTTGAGCAAGTAGCACGGCACAGGGAGTAGAAGGTGGCTCGCTTTTTCGCCTGGGGGCATCGGCCGGCGCGCTGGCCGGTATCGGTGGTTCATCTCTGGCCGCTGACGGTCCTGCTGGGCATCTTCGCTTTTCTGAACACTCACCCCATTCGTCCCCACGACTTCTGGTGGCATATGGCCGTGGGGCGGGAGATTCTCGCCACCGGGCATATCCCCACGGTGGACACCTTCTCCTTCACTGCCGCCGGGACACCGTACCCTTCCTACGCGGCCTTCTGGCTGCCGGAGGTGGTGCTCTATGGCCTCTACACTCTGGGTGGACCGGCGCTGGTCGTCTTTGTCCATAGCCTGACGGTCACCACCGCGTATGGGCTGACCCTCGCTCTGGCCTGGCGCATCTCCGGAAGCCCCCGCATCGCGGCGGCGGCCACCCTCTTCGCCGCCGCGCTGGGGATCAACGACTGGAACGTCCGTCCGCAGGCGTTCACCTTTTTCCTGGCACCCTTGTTCCTGTGGGCCATTCACGAAATCCGCCGTAGCGCGGGCGTTAGCCTGCAAACCTGCATCCGGGGCCCCAACCTGCGCTGGCTGGCGGTTTTCCCGTTGGGGATGGCGTTCTGGGCCAACTGCCACGGCTCCTTCCCGCTGGGGTTGCTCATCGTCGGGCTCTGGGTGGCGGACGAGGTCTGGGGGGCGGTGCGCGGGGGGGGGGGGGGGGGGGGGGGGGGCCCCCCCCCCCCCCCCCCCCCCCCGGGGGGGGGGGGGGGGCGGGGGGCGGGGGGCCCCCCCCCCCCCCCCCCCCCCCC
>JAPYWT010000488.1 GCA_028276215.1 Thermoflexus sp.
GGCGGCCAGCGCTCTGGCGCTGGCCGCCGCCGCGAGTCTGCTCAACCCGCGCGGGCCTGGAGCCCTCTCTTATCTGGCCGGGATGTCCGTCCACCCCGTCATCCAGGGCATGGTCCCCGAGTGGGCCCCGCCGACGTTCTCCACCCTCACCGGCGCGCTGTTCCTGACGGGGCTGCTGGCGACCGCCGCGCTGCTGGCCATCTCCCCCCGTCGCCCCGAACCGCTGGAATTGCTCCTCTTCCTGGCCTTCGGCGCGCTGGGCCTGCGGACAGTGCGGGGAGCCATCTGGTTCGGTCTGACCCTGGCACCGGTCTGGGCGGCGCATTCATCCGCTGTATTCGGCACTTCGCTGCGCTCCGTGCCTGACCACGAACGGCCGTTCGTAGTGAGCCACGAAGCAAAGCGGAGTGGCGTCCCAAAGGCCCAAAACGGCACTCCGCTGCGCTCCGTGCCTGACTCCGAACGTGAATGCAAAGGCGACCTCCCCGCTACCCTGCTGGCGGTATTGCTGACTGTGGGCGCGCTGGTCACCCTGCCCTGGTTCAAGGAACGGTTGCCCCTTCCGCCCGCGAAGGCCGGCCTCATCTCTGCCGAGACCCCGGTGGCGGCGACGGAGTTTCTCCTGCGGGAGCGTCTGCCGGGCCCTCTGTTCCACGCCATGCCCTTCGGCAGTTACCTGGTCTGGGCCGCCCAGCCGGAGTATCCTGTCTTTGTGGACTCGCGGATAGAACTCTACCCGGTGGAGGTCTGGCTGGACTACCTGCACATCTCGGCGGCCGGGTGCGGGTGGGAGGAACGGCTGGCCCGCTACGGGGTCCGCACGCTGATGCTGAGCCCGCAGGAGCAGCCCGCGCTGGTGGCGGCCGCGCGGGCCTCTCCCCGGTGGCGACAGGTCTACGAGGACACCGCTGCAATCCTCTTTGTTCGCCAGCCCTAACGAATCTATTTTCCTCACACAAAGGCACAGAGGCACAAAGTTTTTTTACCTTTTCTCTGTGTCTTTGTGTCTCTGTGTGAGATCATCCCGAATCCTCCGCGCCAGCGCCCGGGCCCGCTGCGGCGCGTCCCCCACGTACCCGGAGACGTCCAGCAGGGAGCGGATGCGCTCTGCAGGCAGGCGGGCCGTCAGACGGGGGTCGGTTGCCAGTTGGTCTGCCAGAGGGTTGGGTTCCCCTCGCCGAATCGCCTCCCACGCGGCCATGCTGTGGGCCCGCAGGACCTCGTGCATCTCCTGCCGGTCGGCGCCGGCCCGCACCAGTTCCATCAGCAGCCGCTCCGTCGCCGCGAAGGTCCCGTAGGTGGACAGGTTGCGCTGCATGGCCGTCGGGTCCAGCACCAGTCCCCGCACCAGGCGGAGCGCGCGGCGGAGCATCTCGTCGGTCGCCAGGAACCCCTCCGCCAGAAATACCCGCCGGTTGGCGGAGTCGTCCAGCGTCCGCTCCAGGAGAGACCCGGCGGCGTTCTCCCACGCCACCGCCGGCAGCGCCGCCACGTAGCGGGCCAGGGAGCAGATGTTTTCCGCCTGGATGGGGTTGCGCTTGAAGGGCATGGCGGAGGAGCCGACCTGCGCGCGGCCAAAGGGCTCGCTCCATTCCCCCGCCAGCGGCGACTGCAACAGCCGCAGGTCCATGGCGAACCGGTGCAAACTCTGGGCGATGCCCGCCAGGGCCACCATCACCTCCCAGTCCTGGCGGCGCGGGCAGACCTGAGTGGTGACCCGGTAGGCCTCCAGTCCCAGAAACGCCATCGCCCGTTGCTCCATCTCGGCGGGATTCAGGAGTTGGGCGTAGGAGGCGGCGGTGCCGACCGCGCCTTTGAACCCCTTGCCGCGCAGGTGGGCCAGCAGACGGTCCACGGCCTCCAGGTCGTCCAGCAGGTCCTGGGCGTACTGGGCCAGCCGGTAGCCGACGGTCGTCGGTTCGGCGGGCTGCAGGTGAGTGTAGCCCATGCAGGGCAGGTCGGCGGTCTCCTCTATCCGGTCGGCGAAGGCCAGGAGCAGGTCGCGCAGGCGCTGCCGGACCAGGGTCAGCGCTTCCCGCAGCCGCAGCGCGTCGGCGTTGTCCAGGATGTCCTGGCTGGTGGCGCCCAGGTGGAGAATCGGCCCGCCGATGGGACACTGTTCGGCAAAAGTCCGCAGTTCCGCCATCAGGTCGTGGTGGATTTCGGCCTCTATCGCCTCGGCGCGGGCGATGTCCACGTCGTCCTGATGGGCCTCCAGGTCGGCGACCTGCTCGGGGGTGACCAGGCCCATTTCGGCCTGGGCGCGGGCCAGCGCCACCCAGACCCGGCGCAGGAGTCGGCGGCGGTGGGCCTCGCTCCAGATGCGGCGCATCTCCTCCGAACCGTAGCGCCAGGTGAAGGGGGAAAGATAGGTCTCGTGGTCAAACTGCCCACTCATCTTGGCCCTCCTGTAGTTCTCACACAAAGACACAATTATTCTCACACAAAGACACAAAGACACAAAGATATGGTTTTTTTATTTCTTTCTTTCCTTGTAATTACCTACCCTGAATCGTTTGCAGATAATGTAGCGTAGGCTTTAGCCTGCGAATACAGGCCTGGCGGCCTGCGCTACAGGGGCATGCCTTCGCCGCGTCTTTGATAGCGCTTGCCCGGGGGC
>JAPYWT010000134.1 GCA_028276215.1 Thermoflexus sp.
GGCTTCGCCGCCACCACAAAAACAATTTTTCTTTTATCCCTTTCCTCCCGCCAGGAGAGATTGCCCCCACTTTCTCAGCAGCCTCCATTGCGGGAGAAAGGAGCGGCAGGCGGAAACGTTCATCTCGTTTCCGCCGGCCGCAGGTCCCGGATGTCCAGTTCCAGCCGGGCCTCCCCGTTCCACGCGCTTTCCCGCAGGTGGTAGACCACATCCACCCGCTCCGGCAGTTGGCCCGCCCATTCCCCCTGCCGGAAGGCGATGCCGTCCCACCGAATCCGCCCGTCGGTGAGGACCAGTTTCAAATGGACCCCGTCCCCCACTGGCCAGTGCCGCTCCACCCGGGCGCCGCGGCTCAGGAACAGCGGCTCCGGGTTCCCCTCCCCGAAGGGGCGGAGGGCCTGCAGGTCCTTCCAGAGCGCCCCGACCTCCCTCAGCGGGACCTCGGCGTCAATCTGCAGGGTGGGGACCAGTTCCCGCCCCGCCAGTTCCCGCGCCGCGATGTCCAGAAGGCGCTGTTTCAACTCCTCCAGGTGACGGGTGGGAACCGCAAAGCCGGCCGCGACCGCATGGCCCCCGTGGCGGATCAGCAGGTCGGCGCACTCGTCCAGCGCGCGGGTGATGTGGAACTCCGGGATAGAGCGGGCCGACCCCTTGCTGACCTCCTCCCCCTGCTCCACGATGACCGCGGGACGGTAGAACTCGTCTACCAGCCGGGAGGCGACCAGTCCAACCACCCCGGCGGGGAATTCGGGGTCGGCCAGGAAGAGCAGGGGACGGTCGGCCTCCTGGGCCAGCACGACCGCCCGGGCCCGCTCCTGCGTCTCCTTTGTCAGTCGTTGCCGCTCCTGGTTCAGTTCGTCCAGTTCCCGCGCCAGTTGCTCCGCCTCCTGGGGCGAGTTGGTGGTCAGCAACCGGTAGGCCCGTTCGGCGTGGGCGACCCGTCCGGCGGCGTTCAGGCGGGGGCCCAGCGCGAACCCGATGTGCCAGGTATCCACCTGCCCGGGCCGCAGTCCGGATTGTCGGATCAGCGCCTCCACGCCCACGCGCGGCGCCCGGTTCAGCCGCTCCAGCCCCCGGCTGACCAGATGCCGGTTCTCCCCCGTCAGCGGGGCCAGGTCCGCCACCGTCCCCAGCGCGACCAGGTCCAGCAAATCCTCTTCGTTCAGGGGGACGCTGCCGGGCAGGGGGACGTGGCGGTTGGCCCGGAGGAGGGCCTGGGCCAGTTTGTAGGCCAGGCCGACCCCGGCCAGTCCCTTATAGGGATACGGGCACCCCTCCTGGTGGGGGTTGACCACGGCCACCGCCTCCAGCGGGTCGGCGCCGACGATGTGGTGGTCGGTGACGATAACGTCCATTCCCCGGCGGCGGGCCAGGGCGATCTCGCGGGGGAACCGGATGCCGCAGTCCACCGTGACCAGCAGGCGGGTCCCCGCCTCCGCCAGGTCCTCTATCGCCCGGCGGTTCAGGCCGTACCCCTCCTCCACCCGGTGGGGGATGTACGGGCGGACGTCCGCGCCCAGAGCCTGGAGGGTGGTGACCAGGAGGGCCGTCGCGGTGACCCCGTCGGCGTCAAAGTCCCCGTAGACGACAATGGGCTCCTTCTGCCGGACGGCCTGCCGGATGCGGGCGACGGCCCGATTCATCCCATAGAGACCGTAGGGATTATCCGGCCCGGCCCGCCGTTCCAGGAACGCGCGGGCGTCGTCCGGATTTCTCTCCCTCTGATAGAGAATCTGGACGACCACCGGGTGGAGGTCAGGGAAGTGGGCGCGGTACGAATCCGGTGCGGGGGGAGCGACTTGCCAGCGGTAGCGCGTGGGCACGGCCAGACTCCTCGTTGAGAGATCCACGAAGAGCACGAAGAGCACGAAGGGCACGAAAAGCATGAAAAGCACGAAAGGCACGAAAGACGCGAAAGGCACGAAAAAATTCGTGTTCTTCGTGTTCTTCGTGTCCTTCGTGTCCTTCGTGTCCTTCGTGGATCATTCTACCACAAGCGGGCCGTCTCCGCAAACAAACTGTAGGACAACTGCGAGCAGTTGTCCTACAGGATAAATTTTGAGGGCCGGGGACACCGCCGCCCGGCCACCGTCGGCTCCCCGGCCCTCACCAAAGGAGGAGAAGAAGAGACACCGCCCCTGACTCCGATTGTAATGTACCACATTCTCATCTTTTTTGCTTGACGGAAACCCTACGATTCCCCTACGATTTCCCTACGCGCCGCCGAACGCGGGCAGGAGCAGGTGCTCACCGTCCCGGCCCTCCACCTCCCAGAACGGCACCCAGGCCAGGCCGCAGTAGTCCACCACCACGTCGGTGCGGCGCGGGGCGACCTCCACCGGGCGGACGTCCTCCAGCGTCGCCGCCCAGCGGTCATTCACCGCCTCCACTTCCTTCTCCACCTGCGCCGTCAGGTCCTCCAGTTGCTTCTGGAGGACGCGAATGGCCTCCTCCGACTCCTTCACCTCCGCCTCCGCCTGCTGGGTCAGGCGGCGTTTCCGGCTGACGGAGGAAATCATGTACGAAGGCCGCCGCCGGGTCAGCAGGTTGAGGACCGACTCCGCGTAACTGAGTTGTTCCTCCCGTTTGCGCCCCTCCAGTTCCACCTGGTCCTGCGCCAGTTCCTGCTGCTCCCGCCACAACCGCTCCTGAAGGCGCGCGATCTGCTTCGCGTACCGGTCCCGAACCCGGGCGGCCTCCTCATCCCGCCGGGCCCGGGCCACATCCTCACACCGGCGACGGAAGTCCCGCTCGCTCTCCCCCGGACGGCTATAGAGTTTCAGCACCGGGTTGTACCAGAGACTCAGCCGGACGTTGCGGTAGAGGAAGTCGGCGAAGAGGCGGCTCCAGCGGGCGTACTGGGCCGCCTGGGCCAGAGGGGCCGGCAACGGGCCGTACTCCCCGCCCTCCGGGGGACGCTGGGCCAGGTCCTCCGGCGCCAGGTCCGCCACCCCCTCCTCCCAGTTCGGCGGGGCCGGGGGCGGGGGCGGCTCCACCAGCCGAACCACCCGTTCGGTGTGGTGCAGGCCGACTTTCTCATCGGTCAGGTGGACGGTGCCCATGGCCAGAAGCCGCGGCTGGTAGACCAGCCGCTTCGCCACAGCCAGGACGGTCCGCCCGGTCTGTTGCTCGTGCTCGTGCAGAGCCCAGTCCAGAGTGACCCGGGCGGGAAGGAAGACCTGGGGGATGTCGGCGGAGAGGGCCGGAGGGCCGGAGGGCGCCGTGACCGCGGCGGGACGGGCGGGCGCAGCGGCCGCTGCGGGGACGGCCTGGGCGGAGACAGCGGCCGGGACCGCCGGAGCCGCGACGGGTCGCATCTGGGAGAGTTGTCGGACCTGGGCGCGGGTCAGCGGGCCCCGCAGGTAGGACATGGCCCAGCGAGTGTGCAGAAAGAGCATCCGCTCCGCCCGGACGTCGTGGAAGATGAAGACGCGCGGCCGCAGGCCGCTCAGCGCCCGGCCCAGCGCGGCGCGGTCCAGGCCGGAACCGGCCGTCGCCGCCGCGCCCTCCATTCCCTCCAGCACCCGCTCCTTATCCCGCTCCGTCCGCAGCAGCCCCACCGCCCACGTCCCGGCGTTCGTCAGCCCCTTGTAGTCTATGTCGGCCGGGTTCTGGGTCGCCAGGACCACCCCCAGCCCCACGGCGCGCCCCTGCTTGATCAACGTCATCAGCGGCCGCTTGGTCGGCGGGTTGGCCGGGTACGGCGGGAAGAAGCCCAGCACCTCGTCAAAGTAGAGCACCGCGCGCAACTCCGACGTGCCGGACTGGGCGAACATCCAGTCCCGGACGGCCTCCAGAAAGAGGGTGACGAAGAACATCCGTTCGGCGTCCGTCAGGTGGGACAGGTAGAAGATCGCCGCGCGGGGGCGGCCGTCGGACGAGTACAACAGGTTGTCTACCTCCAGCGGGACACCGGCCCGCCAGTCCTCAAAACCGGGCGCGGCCAGGATGCCGTTGAGCGCCCGCGCCAGAGCGAACCGTTCTTTCTGAGGGAAGAAACTCTCCAGGTCAAAAACGCCCACCTGCCGGATAGGCGGGTCCGGAATCTGACGGATCAGCGTGGACAGGTCTACGTCCTGACCGTCGCGCCAGGCCTGCTCCACCAGGCGGGAGAGGAAGATGTGCTCCGGGCTCTGCAGGGGGTCGGCCTCCCGGCCCACCAGTCCCAGCAGGGCGGAGACCAGGCCCCCCACCCGCTCCTGCCGCTGGTCGTCGTCCGCCATTTCCTCCGGGCCGGGGGCCCGGAAGCGGTGCAGGACGTTGACGGGGACGCCGGACGTGGAGCCGGGGGTGAAGATGACGAAGTCCGCCCCTTCCCGCAGTTGGGCGATCCGCTCCGGGCCGATGCCCCACTGGGCCAGTCCCTCCCGCCAGCGGCGGGCCTCCTCTGCGGCGGCCTCCTCTACAGAATGCCCCTCCCGCCGGGCGGCCTCCGCGTCTATCCAGGGCGCGAACTCCTCCGGGGAGAGGCGCGGGAAGGTCAGGAGAAGGTTGGTCATATCCCCCTTGGGGTCCAGGACCAGGACGGGGATGCCCTGCAAGAGCGTTTCCTCTAACAGGACGGCGCCCAGGCCGGTCTTGCCGGACCCGGTCATCCCCAGGATAACGGCGTGGGTGGTGAGGTTGCGCGGGGGATAGAGGACCGGTCGGTCGGTAATGGTGCCGGTCGTCAGGTCGTATTCACGGCCCAGGTAGAGATTGTCGGGCATGGGACCTCCTATTTATCGGAGTAGGGAGTAGGAAGTAGGAAGTAGGGTAGGGGTCAGCGGCGGCGTTCGGTGCTGGAGATGAGGCCGCTCAGCAACCGGCCCACCCGTTCCGATTGGGCTACCAGGTCATTGCTGGGAGGAATGTATCCCAGGTCCCTGGAGAGCAGGAAATAGTACTTCAGTTCTTCCAGGGACGCCTCGGCCTGGTTGTAGAAGCGGACTTTCTCGCCAATCCCGCGCCGCTTGAATCCCTCCGCGATATTCGCCGGTACCGATACGGCCGCCCGGCGCATCTGGGACACCAGACCAAACTGCTCATGCCGGGGGAAGGCCTGAGTCACCTGGTAGACCTTCAGCACCAGCGCGTGCGCCTCCTTCCAGGCATCCAGTTGCTGAAAACTGACGATCGCTCCCATACTCCCTCCTCCCTACTTCCTACTTCGTACTCCCTACTTCCTACTTCGTACTCCCTACTTCCTACTTCGTACTCCCTACTCCCTACTCCGTACTCCCTACTTCCTACTTCGGATTAAAGTAATTGTACGTCGCCGTCGCAATGCGCTGGACCAGGGGATTGGAGACGTCCCACTCCAGCCACTGGGGGCGGTAGAGATAGACCACCAGGATGAAGTCGCCGCCGGGGCTGAAGACAATGGCCGCATCGGCGTGAGTGTCGCCGATCCAGCCGTGCTTGCGGGCAAACTTCGTCCCCGGGGGCAACCCCGCCTCAATCATGCTATCCGTGTGGTCCTGGGACATGATGTCCAGCATCTGCTGGCACTCTTCGGGGGTGAACGCGCCCGGATAGGCCACCATCAGCGCCCCTCCACCCCGACTGCACTGGTAAATCATCTCCAACATCAGCCCGACCTCCCGCGCCGTCGTCTGCATGTACGGGTCGGGGTTGGCATTCAGGTCGGTGCGGGAGTTGGCCGGGGTGACAATGGCCGGCGGGGGCGCGGTCTCATCGTACGGGGCCGCCATAAAGGTGTTGATGAGGCCCAGGTGGCGCATGGACGCCGTCAGGTTCTCCACGCCCTGGTAGGCGTCGCCGCCGCCGACAATGTCCCGCAGGAGCAGGTTGGCCGTGAAGTTGCCGCTCAGGGTCATCGTCTCCGTGAGCAACCGGGTCTGCTCGGGGTCCGGCGGCTCGTCCAGCGCCCGGTACGTCTCCATCATCACGGCAATCTTCAGCACGCTCATCCCGGCGTAGGCGACGTCCGGGTTGATCTCCAGTTCCTCGCCCGTCTGCAGGTCCTTGACGAAGATGCTGGGGACGCCGTCAAACCCCGCCAGGAGCGCCTTCAGCATCTCCTCCAGGTGGCGCATCTGGAGGGGCGGGGCCTCGCTCGTGCGGACCGCCAGTTCCACCTGACGGTTCACCGCCGACTTCAGCGCCGCCTCCACCAACTGGCGCGAGGCCTCCCGGTCCAGTTCGTAGCCCGCGCGGCCGGCGCGGAAGGTGAGGGCTTCCGGCAGAGGGACCGGCTCCTGGGGCGGGCGGTCGTACTGCTGGGCGACGCGCGCCAGGAAGGCGTCCAGCCGCTCCGATGAGTACCGGACGGCTGGCGCCACCTCCACCTGCGGCGACGGGCGGCGCAGCAGGTACGCCAGGAAGCCGGAGAGGTTGTTCCGGCCCGTCCGGACGGCCTCCAGCGCGGCGCGCGTTGCCTCCCGGTCAAACTGGAAGGCCACGGCCTCCGGTGCCAGGATGACGGGCTGGCCCTGGTAGGAGAGTTGGACCGGCTGAGCGTAGGCCCCATCCAGGGCCGCCAGGACCTGCTCCACCGCCATCCCGGAGGCGTCCATTCCGGCGACGGAGACATTGGGGGGCAACACCCGCAGGTCGGCCCGGAAGCGCAGCCACTGCCAGCCCAGAGTGGCCAGCAGCACCCCGATGACGATCACAATGATGAGAGACCAGTCCCGGCGTCGGTATCGTCGCAACGGTTACCTCCAGAGTGCCCATCGCCCGGACGTAAACGTCCGGGCTCATCATACGAAGCCCTTCGGGCTATTTTTAGCCCCCGAAGGGGGCTTCGCAGATTGAGCCCGACGGTTTACCGTCGGGCAGGGAAGATTGAGCCCGACGGTTACCGTCGGGCAGGGCTGACCCCTCCTCATCCCCCCGGCCCCCTTCTCCTCCCCGAAA
>JAPYWT010000155.1 GCA_028276215.1 Thermoflexus sp.
GGTTCAGGAGAGGGGAGGGGGTGGCGGCGCAGCCGCCGGGGGTGGGGTGAGGCCCGATGCGGCCCTCATCCTCCTGAACCGCGACGCCACCCCCCACACCGTCGTCGTGGACGTGCGCGGCTACCTGGGCGTGGGGACCGTCCTCACCGACGTCCTCTCCGGCGGGACCCCGTACACCGTCTCCGCCGACGGCCGGATCACCATCACGAACCTGGCCCCGATGAGCGGCACCCTCCTGGTCTACGCCGACGGCGACATCGTCCCGCCCGCGCCGCCCTCCGTCCTCACGGCCACCGAAGGGGCCGGGCAGGTGGTCCTGGCGTGGTCCCCTGTGACGGACGCCGTCGCCTACAACCTGTACCGCTCCCTCCTCCCCGGCGGCGGGTACGTCCTCCTGGCCACCGTCCCCGACACCGTCTACACCGACACGGACGTGGTCAACGGGACGACCTACTACTACGTGGTGACGGCCGTGGACGGGGCGGGCAACGAGAGCGGGCCCTCGGACGAGGCGGCGGCGATGCCCCACCACGTTATTGGTTGGGCCAACCTCCAGGGGCCGCCGGAACTCACCCACACCATCGGCCTCACCCCCACCGACCCCGTCTACGGCCGGGTCTGGATAGACGGGGTGACCAGCCAGCCCGGCGCAACTCCCGGCCTCATCGCCCAGGTGGGCTTCGGCCCCACGGACACCCCGCCCATCTCCTGGACGGGGTGGACGGACGCCGTCTTCAACACCGACGTGGGCAACAACGACGAGTTCAAGGCGCAATTGGTGCCGGAGTACACGGGCACCTTCCACGTCGTCTACCGGTACTCCACCACCGGCGGGCGGGACTGGGTCTACGCAGACCGGAGCGGGCTCATCACCCCCACGGGCGTCGTCTCCCCCGGCGTCCTGTACGTCCTGCCGTCGGCGGACACCGACCCGCCGCCTCCGCCCGGGAACCTGCGGGTGACCCACTGGGGGGCCGACCACATCGCCCTGGCCTGGGACCCCGTCGCGGCGGCCGACCTCTACGCCTACGACCTGTATCGCCAGCGCGGCCCGTGCCAGGCACTTCCGGAAGTGCCTGGCACGTGGGATGTTCTGGCCCGCGTCCTCTCCCCCACGACCGTCTACACTGACACCGCCGTCCAGACGGGCTGTCTCTACACCTACACTGTCCGCGCGCTGGACACGTCCTTCAACCGCTCCGGCTTCTCCAATCAGGCCGCCGCGCGGGCCGAGGCCCGCTGGGTCACAGTGACCTTCGTGGTGACCGTCCCGGCCTTCACGCCGTCCGGGGATACCGTCTACATCGCCGGGGACCGGGCGGACGTCTTCGGCGCGTCGTGGAACCCGTCCGCGCGGGCGCTGACGCGGGCCGGGGAGAACCGCTGGACGGTCACCCTGCGGATGCCGGAGGGCGAGCGGCGGGAGTACAAGTACACCCGTGGGAGTTGGGACCGGGTGGAGAAGTGGGGGCCCATCACCGGCTTCGCCAACCGTGTCGTCACCCCCACCTGGGGGACGGACGGGACGATGACGGTGACGGACGTCGTCTACAACTGGCGGGACCCGCTGGTGGTGGCCGTCTCCCCGGCCCCCGGCGCGACGTCCTTTAACCCCGGCGGCCCCATCACGGCGACCTTCAACCGGGCCCTGAATCCGGCGACGGTGACCACGGAGACGGTGCGGGTGAACGGCGGCGCGGTGACGGGAACCGTGGGCTACATCAGCCCGACGGCGGGCATCAGTGCGACGGTCCTCTTCACCCCGGCGGTCCCGCTGGACCCGCGCAGCTTCTACCGGGTGCAGTTGACGGCGGGCCTGCGGGACGCCGAGGACGGCGTGCCGCTGCAGCGGGAGTTTGTCTGGGAGTTCGGCTGGCGTTGGCGGGTCTACCTGCCGCTGGTGATGCGGAACGGGAGGCCATAGACCTCATCGGGAGGGATAAAAGGGGGTTGGGGGTGGTCTGGCTCCCCGACAGTTTGGAACAGGACATGGATCAACACGGGTTTTTACGGGTCAGCACGGATAAAAAAACAGGAGTTACGCAGTTGGTCTTTTTTGCCACGAATTACACAAATTTACACGAATTAAAAAATTCGTGTTAATTCGTGAAATTCGTGGCAAATTCCAACTATCCGTGTCCATCCGTGTCCCATTGAAGGCTTGGAATAGGACACGGATCAACACGGGTTTTACGGGTCAGCACGGATAAAAAATCCGTGAAAATCTGTGCTATCCGTGTCCATCCGTATCCATCAGTGTGTATCCGTGTCCTGTTTCCGATAAAGTCTTTTATAGCGCAGGCCGCCGGGCCTGCGGGCAGGCTGACGGTTTGCGCTACACCAAATCTGTACAAAGGAGGTACTACCATGAACCGCAAATCGCTGACCACCATTCTCTCTCTGCTCCTCGGCCTGGCCGCCGTGGTGGCGGTGGCAGTTATCTTTGCCACGCCCCAGCGAACGGCGCAGGCCCAATCCACCCTGTTGCTGGAGGAGAACTTCAATTACGGCGATACGCCGGGCACTCTGGTAGCCGTGAGTGCGGGCAACTGGGTCTCCCACTCAGGTACTACGGGGCCGGTTCTCTACATCACGGCCAGCCTCTCTATGCCCAAATATAGATCTTCGGGTATAGGGGGCGCTGCAGTAATTTCTACTGCTGGTGTTGAGGATGTCAATCGCACTTTTGTAACCCAGACTTCCGGAACCATCTACTACGCTGCATTAGTGCGGGTGATCACTGCCACCAGCGCTGGTGATTACTTCTTACATTTGAAAGACCCGGGCACTCTCTTCCGTGCTTCCATCTTTGTCCGGGACTCTGGGGGGGCTCTACAATTTGGCTTAGGTGTGACCAGTTCGCTTAACGTATGGTCCTCAATTCCCTTCAGTTACGACACAACTTATCTGGTCGTCGCCAAGTACAGGAACGAGCCTACTCCCACCGCTGCGCTGTACGTGCTGACCGCGTCTGTACCTACTGAGCCCTTTACGCCGTTACTTTCTGCAACAGGGGGCACTACAGTGCCCGTGCGGGGAATCGCCATCCGGCAGGGTACCGCTGGTCAACGCCCCGCTGCCATCATTGACGGCATCCGCGTGGCGACTACCTGGGAGGAGGCCATCGGTTACAGTGAGGTTTCTGCCACCAAGAGCGTGACGCCGGATACCGACGTGCCCTACCACGGCCTGGTGACCTACACCATCGTGCTGAGGAACAGTTATGCTGTCAGCGACACCGTCCTCTTCACCGACACCCTCCCCGCCGAGGTGGACTTCGGGGCCTGGATTGAGCAGCCGGAGGGGGCCACGGTAGTGGGCAACGTCATCACCTGGTCCGGCACGGTCACCGCTGGGACGGCCATCACTTTCGCCTTCACCGCTCAGCACGTCGGCAACTACGGCGACGTGGTCACCAACACTGCCGAATTCAGCGGCACCTACGACGCCGGCACCGCCCAGGCCGTCTTCACCGTGGAGAAACTCACCACCAACGTCACCTTCGTCTACCACGACCTGGAGGATGTGGTGCTCGTCGGCGGGATGACCGCTGAGACTGTCTGCCTGCGCGGTGACTTCAATGGGTGGGACTGCACCCTGATGGACGCCGATCCCGGAAATACCGTTTTCTCGGTGACAATTTCCGGGCTGGAGGTCGGGCGGACGTACGAGTACAAGTACTATGTGAACTCCACCGCCCTGGGCGAGAACAGCTGCTGGGATATGCTCAATACGAATAACCGCGTCCTCACCATGACCAGCGGCGTTGCGACGGTCCACGACTACCGCAACGTGGTGGTTGACTGGGCCAACCTCCAGTGGCCGTACACCCTGCAGACCGACGTCAACAAGCCGACCGCTTCGGTCTACGGGCGGGTGTACATCCGGAACGTCACCAATCTCAGCGGCGAAGGGCGCGGCATCCGGGCCCAGGTGGGCTACGGCAACAGTACCGACCCGGCCGAATGGACCTGGTTCCCGATGACGTACAACGTGGATGACGGGAACAACGACGAGTTTAGGGGCGTGATGACGCCGACGGCGGGTGGGGTCTACTCCTACGCCACGCGGTTTGACGGCAACTGGGGGCCGGGCAACCCCAACGCCGGGTGGACCTACGGGGACACCAACGGGAGCCCGCCCTTTGATCTGGACAAGACCGGCGTGCTGACCGTCGTCGTCTACGACGTGGCGCTGAGCAAGACGGCCCCGACGGAGCCTGTGGTGGTCCGCGATGGCCAGGGTGCGCTGGTGACCTACACCCTCACCGTGGAGAACCGCTCCACTATCACGCAGGTGGCCTCGTTCACGGTGACCGACGTCCTGCCGGAGGGGTTCGTCTATGTGGAGGACGATAGCGGCGTCGCGCCCAACGGCAGCGGCAGCGCGGATGACCCGCTGGTCTGGGAGTTCACTAATCCACTCCCGCCGGGTGGTTCCCTCTCCTTCCACCTGGTCGTCTCCGCCACCGATGCGCTCACGGCGACGGGCCGCTACACGGACACCGCCGCCGTCGCGGTGGAGGGCGGGGACTGGATTCCGGACAACGATACGGCCCAGGCTGGGGTAATGGTGCACCGCATCGTGCCTATCGCCACTGCCCGGGCCGGCAGCAACGGCGAAGTCTTCGCCGTAGAGGGCACGGTCATCTACACTCCCGGCACCTACAACACTCTGGAATGGGGCATCCAGGACGATAGCGGCGGCATCGCCGTCTACTACTCTCCGGCGCCCTCCGTCTCTTACGGTGACCGGGTGCGGGTGGTTGCAACGCGTGGCGCCTATCAGAATCAGGAGCAACTGAACGCGCCCGTCTACTTCTTCGCCAATCTGGGCTCGGGCCCCGAGGTGCCGCCCCGGCTGTACTCCACGGGGGCCATCTCCACTGGCACGACCGAGGGCTGGCTGGTCCAGGTGGAGGGCTACGTCTCCGGTCTGGGTGCCTGCACGGGCAACTACTCCTTCCTGGTGAACGACGGCTCCGGCCCGGCCTACATCTACGTAGACCAGGATACGGGTGTCAACGTCTGCAGTATGGGCATCACCAACACCGATTACGTACGGGTGGTCGGCTTCAGTACCCAGTACCAGAGCCTCTACGAGATCAAGCCGCGCCGGCCATCGGACGTGAAGGAACTTTACCCCACCACCTTCGTCTACCACGACCTGGAGGATGTGGTCCGCAGCGGCGAGGCGGTCTACCTGGCGGGGTCGTTCAATGGCTGGAGCACCGCCGCCACACCGATGAGCGCCAACGCCGACTTCTCCGTCTTCTCCGTCACGGTGGTCCTGGAGACCTCCGGCACCTACGAGTACAAGTACGTCGTCTACACCGACACGGTAAGCGGGCCGCCTCAGTGGGACTGGCTGCAGCGGCCGGGCTCGGAAGGCAACCGCTCCGTCAACGTCACTGCTCCCTATCAGGTGGTGGACGACTACCGCAACGTGGCCGTGGGCTGGGCGAAACTCCAGTGGCCGCCAGCCATCACCATCACCCTGGGCCAGTCCACCGGCGACATCTACGGGCGGGTGTACATCCACAACGTGACCAACTTGCCCGGTGAAGGGCGCGGCATCCGGGCCGAAGTGGGCTACGGCACCAGCGCCAACCCAGCCGAGTGGACCTGGTTCCCGATGACCTTCAATGTTGATGTGGACGACGGAGCCAACGACGAGTTCAAGGGCGCCTTCATCCCGGCGGCCGCGGGCGTCTACTCCTACGCCGTCCGGTTTGACGGCAACTGGGGGCCGGGCAACCCCAGCGCCGGGTGGACCTACGGGGACCTGGACGGCGTACATCCCACGGAGCCCTTTGAACTGGACCAGTGCGGCGTCCTCACCGTCCTGGCCCCCAGCCTGAGCGTCGCCAAATCGGTGGCGCCGGAGGCCGACGTCCCGCCCGGCGGTGTGGTGACCTACACCGTCGTCCTCTCCAACACCGGGGCCGGGGATGCCCTGGGCGTCGTGCTGACGGACGCGCTGCCGGTGGAGGTGACTTTCGGCGGGTGGGTCCAGCAGAGCGGCGCCGTCTACGAGAACGGCGTCATCACCTGGACGGGCACGGTGGCGGGCGACGGTCAGGTCACCCTGGTCTTCACGGCCACGCTGGGCACCGATTCCGGCCTCTACAACCGCACCGTCGTCAACACGGCCCGCTTCGTCTCCGATAACGCCGGGAGTGGGTCCGCCCAGGCCACCTTCACCACCGCGCGGCGGTACTGGGTCTACCTGCCGCTGGTGATGCGGAACTGGAAGCCGTAGCCTCACCCCTCCCCCCAAACCCCCTCCCCTCTCCTGACCTTCGGTCAGGAGAGGGGAG
>JAPYWT010000135.1 GCA_028276215.1 Thermoflexus sp.
GATGGGGTTGAATACCCCCAAATATGGGCAAATGAGGTCATTATAGGCCCACATATCCAGCCAGCAGGGTATTTCTCAAATCCGGCCAAACTGAAAAATCAGCCTTGACAGAGTAGTAGGCAGTTACGGTTTCTCCTTCTTCAACTTGCTGGAAGTAAACCAGAAAGTTCTGGAGAATCTCTTCCCTGTTGACCTGCACAGGTTTATCTTTCAATATAGACGACATTTTCCTGCATCTCCTGCAGTTGCCGCAGCGCCTCCGCGCCGCCCGCGATGTCCAGCAACTCTTTGGTGATGGCGTGCTGGCGGGCCTTGTTGCGGATGATGGTCAGGTCCCGGATGAGTTCTTCGGCGTTGTCGGTGGCGTTGCGCATCGCTGCCCGGCGGGCCGCATGCTCGCTGGCCGCCGCCTCCAGCGCCGCCTGGTAGACCTGCAGTTCGGTGAATCGGGGCAAGATGACGTTCAAAAGCGCCTCCGGAGAGGGCTCATAGAGGTAATCTGCTACCCCCGCGGGCCGCATGTCCACCACATATTCGCTGACGGCCTGTTCTTCCAGCCGGGTGGGCCGCAGCGGGAGCAACCGCTTCACCACCGGGCGCTGGCGGAGCAGGTTGATAAAGTCGGTGTAGACCAGAAAGACCTCATCGGACCGACCGGAGAGGAATTCCTCCATAGCCAGGCGGGCGATGGTGGTGATGTCGGCGAAGCGAGGGACGGCGGGCAGGCCGTGGAACTCGGCCACCAGCGGGGCGCGCAGCCGCCAGAGGATGTTCCGCCCCCGCTTGCCCACGGCGACGTACCGTACCGGAACGCCCAGACGCCGGGCATAGTCGGTAGCGGCGCGGACCACGTTGTGGTTGTAGGCGCCGCAGAGCCCCCGGTCGCTGGTGAAGACGACCAGAAGCACCGAACGGACCGGCTCCCGGACCGTCAGAAGCGGGTGCAACGGGATGCCCCGCACGCCGGAGAGATTGGCGATGACCTCCCAGGCGCGGTGAGCGTAGGGGCGGGTCGCCAGAACCGCGGCCTGCGCCTTCTGCACTTTGGAGGCGGAGACGGCCTCCATCGCACGGGTCATCTGGGCCAGGTTCTGGACGCTGCGAATGCGTCGGCGGATTTCTCGCAGGGTCTCCATCGCTGTATCTCCAAATCAGTCGGAAACTCGCAGGATGATTTCCGCACTCCGGGCCTGATCCAGGACAATCGTGACCTGAAAACGGGTCAGAAAATCCATCCCTAACAGGCCGTCTACGAAACTCTCGGGCGGCAAAGTATGAGCGATCACGGGCCACTTTTCTATCCGCTGACCCAGGCAATGGAACCAGGGAATCTCCACAATCGGGGCCTGGATGACTCCCTGAGCGGTCATCACAGGGATCCGACGCAGAGGGCGATGAATGTCACAGCCCACAGCCCTGACAATTTCCACCGGTAGCAGAGTATATCGGGCACCCGTATCCAGCAACAAATTGAGCCGGATCGGAATGCCTTTTTCGGGGCCAACGGCAGCACGCACCAGTAGCAGTTTCCGCTGCGGGAACGACGAGAGATGATAGTGCCTGGTAATCACAGCACAACCGCCACGTCTTCCGGCACTTCACCCATATATTCAACTGCAAGAGCAACAATTTGGTCGTCTACCAGGAGCGACAGAGGAATCTGCCGGTAAACCTCATCCCTGTCCAACGAATGGGCCAGAATTCTGCCCCGAATGATTCTCATTTCGGGGTCCAGTTCCGTGCAGCCGATGAGTACCCATTCCCCGGAATATCGCTTCTTCATTTCCTCCAATGTCAGGATTTCATCCATCCTGTTCCTCCCCGGCGAAGCCATAACCGGCATCACGTCGTCCATCGGCGGTTGAACTCTTCCAGCGCTGCCTTCAGCGCCTCTTCGGTCTCCGGGGTGATGAGTTTGCGGGCCGCGATGTCGGCGCCGACCTCCGGGTGCATCGTCCGCATGAAGTTCAGGAACGCCCGCTCGTACTCCCGGACCTTCGCCACCGGCACGTGGTCCATGTAGCCCTTCGTGCCGGCGTAGATGATCATCACCTGCTCCTCCAGCGGGACCGGCTCGTACTGGGGCTGCTTGAGGATTTCCGTCAGCCGACGGCCCCGGTCCAGTTTCCGCTGGGTCGCCTCGTCCAGTTCGGAGCCCAACTGGGCGAAGGCCGCCAGTTCCTGATAACTGGCCATGTCCAGCCGCAGGCCCCCCGCGACCTGCTTCATCGCCTTCGTCTGTGCATCGCCGCCGACGCGGGAGACGGAGATCCCCACGTTGATGGCGGGACGGATGCCCGCGTTGAAGAGGTCCGTCTCCAGATAAATCTGCCCGTCGGTGATGGAGATGACGTTGGTCGGGATGTAGGCGGTCACGTCGCCCAGCAGGGTCTCCACGATAGGGAGCGCGGTGAGACTCCCGCCAGTGCCGGGCTTCTTGCGGATTTGGTACCCGTCGCCCAGTTCCTTCAGCCGCTCCTCGGCCCGTTCCCGGCCCAGCGGACCGACGTAGACCTGACCGTCCACCCCTTCCGTCGCGTCCGCCGGGGCGTCCTTCGGGACGATGATGTAGTGGTTGGCCAGACGGGCGGCCCGTTCCAGCAGGCGGGAGTGCAGGTAGAAGATGTCGCCGGGGTAGGCCTCCCGGCCCGGCGGACGGCGCAGGAGCAGACTGACCTGACGGTAGGCCCATGCGTGCTTGGAGAGGTCGTCGTAGACGACCAGGGCGTCCCGGCCCGTCTCCATGAACTCCTCGCCCATCGCGCAGCCCGCGTAGGGGGCAATGTACTGGAGCGCGGCCGGCTCCGAAGCGGAAGCCACCACCACGATGGTGTGGTCCATCGCGCCGTATCGCTCCAGGGTCGCCACCACCTGCCGAATCTGGGCCCGCTTCTGTCCGATGGCGACGTAGATGCAGTAGAGGTCTTTGCCCTTCTGGTTGATGATGGTGTCTATGGCGATGGCGGTCTTGCCGGTCTGCCGGTCGCCGATGATGAGTTCCCGCTGGCCCCGGCCGATGGGAATCATGGCGTCTATGGCCTTGATGCCGGTCTGGACCGGGGTGTCCACGTTCTGGCGCATGACGACGCCCGGCGCGATCCGCTCAATGGGGCGATACTTGTCGGTGCGGATGGGGCCCTTGCCGTCTATGGGGCGGCC
The DNA here is from genome assembly GCA_028276215.1 of Thermoflexus sp. Classification (GTDB taxonomy): domain Bacteria; phylum Chloroflexota; class Anaerolineae; order B4-G1; family DUEL01; genus SpSt-77. The sequence continues at coordinate 3,160 of JAPYWT010000135.1, forward strand.
CAGCGCGTCCACGACGCGGCCCAGCAGGGCATCGCCCACCGGCACGGAGACGATGCGCCCGGTGCGGCGGACCAGGTCGCCCTCCCGGATGTTCGTGTAGTCGCCCATAATGATGATGCCGACGTTGTCCACCTCCAGGTTGAAGGCCATTCCCATGGTGCCGTCGGGGAAGGTGACCAGTTCGCTCATCTGGACGGTGGGGAGTCCGGAGACGCGGGCAATACCGTCCCCGACCTCCACGACCGTGCCGACATCTTCTGTGACGACGACGGGCTGGAATTGCTGGATGCGCTCCAGCAGGACGGTAGCGATGGATTGCAGTTCGGGATTGGGCATCAGGGTCCTCCCTTATTCAAAGAGTGCTCTGAGCAATGTTTCGCGGTCTATTCCAAGATGTTGTGCAACTTCTCTCAAGATGCCATTCAGCGTGCCAACTCGCAGCGGCCTGTGACGAGGGATTGTGATATGGTGCTCTCCCCCCTGTAAAGTGGTCAAGCGCATGTGGCTTCCTGTCTGGCGGGTGATATGGTAGCCGAAGCGCTGTAGCAGGAAAGCCAGTTCTTCACCACTCAGGTCCCGAGGAATTCTCATACAGGCACGACTTCCTCTCGGACGACACGCAGGTAGAGTAGTGCGGGCCGTTCTTCCCGATCAAAATGGCAACGAATCGCGTCCCGGGCCGCTTCTTTCAGTTCATCCCACGTATCCGCTTCGGTGAATATCGGGTATCCCAGGGCGTGGGCAATGTATCCACCCTCCGGTGCTTCTTCTACAAGGAAGAGGATTTCTCTGGGCATATCTGTACTTCCTCCATGCCATTATTTTACCCCACATTGCCCACTTTGCCAAAGAGGTCGCGGTAGGCGGGGATGCCGCCCGCGCCTTCTGCCGCCTTCGCCGCCCGCGCGATGGCCTGGGCCACGGCCTCCGCCGCAAAAGCCCCGACCAGGTTCACGTCGGCAGGTTTCTCCCCCGTCGCCAGGGCGAAGAGGGTGTCGCCGTCGTACATCGTGTGGGCCGGATGGACGACGCGGGCAATCCCGTCCTGGGCCATCTGGGCGACTTTGTTGACTGCCTCCTTGCTCAGCCGGGCGTTGGTCGCCACGACGCCGATGACGGTGTTGGTGGCGGGGAAGGGGCGGAGCAGCCCCTGTTCGTGGAAGAACCGCAGGAGGGTCAGCACATCGGCGGGCCGCTCCATGTCCGGCGGGCGGACGCCAGCCAGAATCAGCCCGCTTCGGGGGTCCACGACGTTGCCGAAGGGGTTGACGACCATCAGCGCGGCCACCACCAGCCCATCCCCCAGGTGGACCGCCGCGCTGCCGACGCCGGTCTTCATCGCGCGGGTGATGCCCAGGAGTTTGCCCGCGCTGGCGCCGGTCCCCGCGCCCACGTTTCCCTCGGCGATGGGGCCGTCGGTGGCGGCCTGGCAGGCGGCATAGCCCATCGCCGCATCCGGCCGCGCGGCCGGGTCGCCCAGGTTCAGGTCAAAGATGACCGCCGCCGGGACAATGGGGACCTTCGCTATGCCGGTGTCAAAGCCGACGCCGCGCTCTTCCAGATAGCGCACGACGCCGTCGGCGGCGGCGAGGCCGAAGGCCGAGCCGCCAGTCAGCAACACTCCATGCACCCGCTCCACCAGGTGCATCGGACGCAGCAGGTCCGTCTCGCGGGTGCCCGGCGCGCCGCCCCGCTGGTCCACCCCGCCCACGGCCCCTTCCTCGCACAGAACGACGGTACAGCCCGTCAGCCCCACCGGGTCAGTGGCGTGCCCCACCCGGATGCCGGGCACATCGGTCAGGCCTCCGGAGTTCTTACCGGTCATCGGTGCCTCCTGTATTGCAAATAAATGCCCGCAGGTGGGTTTTCACGTTTTACGTTTCACTCTTCACATCCTCCATCTCCCCCCAGTTCGGCCCCACGCTCAGGTCCACTTTGAGGGGGACGCGCAGCGGGTAGGCGGATTCCATCATCTCCCGCACCAGCGGGATGACCACGGGGAGTTCCTCCTGGGGAACCTCAAAGACCAGTTCGTCGTGGACCTGAAGGATCATCCGGGTAGCGAGGCCCCGCTCGTGCAGGGCCCGGTGCAGGTCCAGCATCGCCCGCTTGATGATGTCGGCGGCGGAGCCCTGGATGGGGGCGTTGACGGCCTCCCGCTCCGCCCGCCGCCGGGCCTGCTCCTGGGCCGGGGAGGCGCTCTGCAGGACCGGGAAGTACCGCCGACGGCCCAGAATCGTCTCCACGTACCCCTGGTTCTTGGCCTGGGCCAGGGTCCGCTCCAGGTACTCCCGCACTTTCGGGAAGCGCCCGAAGTAGTGGGCGACGAAGTTCTCGGCCTCCATCTGGGGGATGCCCGCGTCCCGTGCCAGCCGTCCGGCGCTCATCCCGTAGACCAGACCGAAGTTGATTTGCTTGGCAAAGCGGCGCTGTTCGGGGGTGACCTGGTCTATGGGAATCTCAAAAATCGCCGCCGCAGTGGAGGCATGGATGTCCTCCCCCCGCTGAAAGGCGGCGGTCAGGCCGGGGTCGCCGGAGATGTGGGCCAGGACGCGCAGTTCAATCTGGGAGTAGTCGGCGCTCAGGAGGACCCAACCGGGCCGGGCGACGAAGGCCCGCCGCACCTGCCGCCCCAGGGGGGAACGGATGGGGATGTTCTGGAGGTTCGGGTCACTGGAGGAAATCCGTCCGGTGACCGTCCCCGTCTGGTGGTACGAAGTGTGCAGCCGCCCGGTGGTCGGGTTCACCAGCGCGGGCAGCGCGTCCACGTAGGTGGACTTCAGTTTGGTCAGTTCCCGGTGCTCCAGGATAAGGTCCACAATAGGATGCGTGCCCCGCAGCGATTCCAGCACGTCCGCCGTCAGCGAGTAGCGGCCCGTGGAGGTCCGGGGGACACCCTTCGTGGGCAACCGCAGGACGCCGAAGAGGACCTCCGCCAGTTGGGGGCCGGAGTTGATGTTGAAGGGCATCCCCACCATCCCCTGAATCCGGTCCTCCAGTTCCGCCAGCCGCGCCCCCAGTTCGGCGGACATCCGCCCCAGGAAGTCCACGTCCAGCGCCACCCCCGTCATCTCCATCTCCATCAGGACCTCTACCAGCGGGAGTTCCATCTCCACGAAGAGGTCCCAGTGGCCCTTCTGGCGCAGTTCCCGCTCCAGGACTCGGACCAGCCGGTGGGTCATGTCCACGTCGGCGGCGGCGTAGGCGGCAGCGTCCTCTATCTCCACGTCGGCCATGGTGACCTGCTTGCGCCCGGAGCCGATGAGGTCCTGGATATTGGTCATTTCCACGCCCAGTCGGATGAAGGCCAGACTTTTCAGGCCCAGGTTGTGGCTGGCAGGGTCGCAGAGCCACTCGGCAATCATCGTGTCAAAGGCCAGTCCCCGGACGCGGACGCCGTGACGGGCCAAGACGGTCATGTCGTATTTGGCGTGGTGGGCCTGTTTGGGGACGCGGGGGTCCTCCAACAGGGGACGGACGGCCTCCAGGACCTGCGCCAGGGGGAGTTGACGGCCCCGTCGGTGGCCGACGGGGATGTACCAGCCCTCCCCCTCCCGGTCGGTGAGGGCC
>JAPYWT010000483.1 GCA_028276215.1 Thermoflexus sp.
AGAGGGGAGGGGGTTGGGGGGAGGGGTGAGGGCAGGCCGACACCCCTCGGGCCGAGCCCTCGGGGCGAGGCCCGGCACGAAGTGCCCAGGGAGGACGATTTCCATCGGCTGAACAGTTACTGCAAAAGGTAACCACCTGCCCACCCGTGTTATTGCGCCACGCGCCGGGGCGAGCCGCCGAAGGCGGCGAAGCAATCTACAGGATCGCGAGGGGATTGCTTCGGCGGTTACCGCCGCCTCGCAATGACAGCGGGTAGGTAACGACTTCTTGCGACCTGCGACGTGCGACCTGCGACATGCGACATGCGACGTGCGACCTGCGACATGCGACATGCGACCTGCGACTTGCGACCTGCGACTTGCGACCGGCGACTTGCCCCCTGCACAGAACCGGCTATAATATACGTAGCCGGAGGCCCGAATGAACGACGAGCCACATTCTTCTCCCAGCCCAGCCCAGGAGGACTTCGCCAGGCTGCTGAACGAATTCACCCCATGCACCCATCTCCAACGCGGCGACGTTGTCCAGGGGCGGGTCGTGCGCGTGAGCCGCGACCTCATCCTGGTGGATGTGGGTACCAAGTGCGAAGGCATCATCAGCGGCCCGGAACTGGAGCGGATAGACCCCAAAACCCTCGCCCGACTGAAGCCTGGAGATCGGGTGATGGTGTACGTTGTGGACCCCGAAGGGCCCGGTGGCGTCCCGGTGCTCTCCTTCACCCGGGCGCAGGCGGAACAGGATTGGGCCTACGCCTGTTCCCTCCAGGAGAAGGGGGAACTGGTAGAACTGACCGTTGCGGCCGCGAACCGGGGAGGCCTTATCGTCTATCTGGGGCGACTGCGGGGATTCGTCCCCGCATCCCACCTTTCTCCCTCCCGGGGCGCCCCCCGCGTCTCCGACCCCGATTGCTGGCAGTTCCTCTCCCGCCTGGTCGGCACTTCCCTGAAACTGGCGGTGATTGAGGCCGACCGGGAGCGGAACCGCCTCATCCTGTCGGAACGGCTGGCGGAGGAGCGACATCAGGAGCGCTCGCGGGCGGACATCCTGAATTCCCTCCGGGAGGGCGAAGTCCGCCGGGGACGGGTGAGCAACCTGACCCCCTTCGGCGCCTTCGTGGACATCGGAGGAGTGGACGGCCTGGTCCACCTCTCCGAAATCTCCTGGGGACGGATAGAGCACCCCGGGGAACTCCTGCACATCGGGCAGGAAGTGGAAGTCGTCGTGCTCTCGGTGGACCGGGAGCGCCAGCGAATTTCCCTCAGCATCAAACGGCTGCAGCCGGACCCGTGGACATCGGCCGGGCAGCGGTACCAGGTGGGGCAACTGGTGGAGTGCCGGATCACCCGCCTGACCCGCTGGGGCGCTTTCGCCTGCATCGTGGGGGATGAGGAGATAGAAGGGCTCATCCACGCCTCCGAACTGGACGGTCCGGACGGGGAGGCTATCCGGGAATTGGTCCGTCCTAACCAGGTGCTCACCCTGCGGATCATCCGGATGGAGCCGGAGCGCCACCGCCTGGGCCTGAGCCTCCGACAGGTGGACCAGTGGGACGAGACGGTCTTGCTGAGGGAGCCGTCGGCGGGAGCCATCAGCGATGGAAGACCACTGGAAACTCTTCACTCCTGAAGCGGAACGGGTGCTCCGCCTGGCCGAACAGGCCGCCCGGGGCATGCGCCACCTCTATGTGGGTACGGAGCACCTGCTGCTGGGGCTGATGCAGGAAGAGAGCGGGGCGGCGAAAGTCCTGCGCCAGATGGGCCTGCAGGAAAACCGCGTCCGGCAGGTCATCCTCCGCCTGAACCCCGAGGAGCGACGCTCCTCTATCCAGTCCCCCCAACTCACCGAAGACACCAAACGGGTCATCCAGCGGGCCGTGGAGGAAGCCCGCCGTCGGGGAGACCCCAAAGTAGATACCGAACACCTGCTCATCGCGCTCACGCGCGAGGGGGACGCGATGGCCGTCAGCGTCCTCCGGCGGCTGGGCGTCAACACTGACCGTCTGCGGGAAGAGGCCGTCCGTTCCCTGGAACAGCGCCCGGTCCCGGTCGTCCGCCCCCGCACCCGTCAGCGGCCCGCCCCTCACCCGATGATGAGCCGCCTGGGCGTGGACCTGACTGCCCTGGCCGAAGAGGGAAAACTGGACCCCGTCATCGGGCGCGAGGCGGAAATTGAACGGGTCATCCAGGTCCTGGCCCGCCGGACCAAGAACAACCCCGCGCTCATCGGCGAGCCCGGCGTGGGCAAAACCGCCATCGTAGAGGGACTGGCCCAGCGCATTGTCGCCGGAGATGTGCCCCCCATTCTGCTGGATAAACGGGTCTTTCAGTTGGACGTCGGTGCGCTGGTCGCCGGGACCATCTACCGGGGCCAGTTTGAGGAACGGCTGAAACGGGTCATTGAGGAACTGAAGAAGAGCGGTACGATTCTTTTCATTGACGAAATGCACGTACTGGTCGGCGCCGGTGCTGGCGGGTCCGCCCTGGACGCGGCGAACATCCTCAAGCCGGCCCTGGCCCGGGGCGAACTCCAGTGTATCGGCGCCACCACAATGGACGAATACCGCCGGTACATTGAGTCCGATGCCGCGCTGGAGCGGCGCTTCCAGCCCATCATCGTCCGCGAACCCACCGTGGAGGAGACGGTGGAAATTCTGCGAGGGCTGGCC
>JAPYWT010000316.1 GCA_028276215.1 Thermoflexus sp.
GATGAGGCCTTAGTGGCCGCCGCCCGCCTCTCTGCCCGCTACATCTCCGACCGCTACCTGCCGGATAAAGCCATAGACGTCATAGACGAGGCCGCCTCGCGGGTGCGAATTTACAAATCCCCGGAGACTACCCGGCTCCGGGAGTCCTGCGCCCGTCTGCGGGAACTGGAGGAGCAGATGGACGCGGCCGTCCGGGCCCAGCGGTTTGAGGAGGCCCGACGCATCCGTCTCCATATCCAGAACCTGGAACATGAGATAGAGGTCCTGCAGAGCGGGGGAGACAACGGTCAGTGGGCCACCGTCGGGGTGGAGGATGTGGCGGAGGTCGTCTCTATGTGGACCGGCGTCCCGCTGGCCCAGTTGGCAGCCGAACAGAGCCAGCGGCTCCTCCAGATGGAGGAGGAACTGAGCAAGCGCATCGTCGGGCAGGACGAGGCCATCCAGACGCTGGCCCGGGCGCTGCGGCGGGCCTACGCCGGGCTGAAGGACCCCCGGCGGCCCATCGGCTCCTTCTTCTTCCTGGGCCCCACCGGCGTGGGCAAGACGGAACTGACCAAAGCGCTGGCGGCCTTCCTCTTCGGCACCGAGGACGCGCTGATCCGGCTGGACATGTCCGAATTCATGGAGCGGCACACCGTGGCCCGACTGGTGGGCGCGCCACCGGGGTACGTGGGCTATGAGGACGCCGGTCAGTTAACCGAGGCCATCCGCCGCCGCCCCTTCTCCGTGGTCGTCTTTGACGAGGTGGAGAAGGCCCATCCGGAGGTCTTCAACATCCTCCTGCAGATTATGGAAGAGGGGAACCTCTCCGACGCGAAGGGTCAGCGGGTGGACTTTCGCAACACCATTATCATCCTGACCTCCAACATCGGCGCAGAGGCCATCCGGCGGGGCGGCCTGGGCTTCGCCCTCCCCGGCGACCGGACCCAGGAGGCGGAGCAGGAATACCGGGAGATGAGCCAGCGGCTGCGGGAGGAGTTGAAGCGGACCTTCCGGCCGGAGTTCCTCAACCGGGTGGACGCGGTGATTGTCTTCCGGCCGCTGGGGCCGGAGCAGATTGCCCGGATTGTGGACCTGGAACTGGCGAAAGTGGCGGAGCGGCTGGCGGAGCGGGACCTGCGGCTGGAGGTCGCGGCGGCGGCGCGGGAGTGGCTGGCCCGCGAGGGGTACTCCCCCGAGTACGGCGCCCGCCCCCTGCGCCGGGTCATCCAGACCCGGGTGGAGGATGCCATCTCCGAGGCGTTGCTGGCGGGCGACTTCGGCCCCGGGGACACCATCTACGTGGACGTGGACGGGGAGAACATCCGCGTCGGCCGGGCGCCCTGAACCACAAAGGTATTCAGGCCGATTGAAATCGTCCTCTCTGGGCACTGTGTGCCGGTTGTCGGCCTCCGCCGACAACCCTTATGTGCGCATCAATGAGAGACCTGGTCGGCGAAGGCCGACCATTGGCCCCAGGCCCAAAGAGGTTGACTTCAGTCAGCGCAAAACAGAGAGGGATTTTGCTCACGGCGTCGGTAACCGGTAATCCGCCCCCAGAATGACCAGAATGTCCACCCCGGCCTGCGTGGCCGGCGCCTCCACGATAGCGGTCGGGGAGAGGTTGAGCCATCCGGCAATGGCCTCGGCGGTGAACCGCTTGCCGGTGTAGACGAGAATCATGGACTGCGCGTAGTCCTGGCGGTCGGCGTTGCCGTACCCCCCAATCTGGACTCCCCGCGCCTGCAGGTATTCGGCCGTCTTCTGGGCCAGGCCCGGGGTGAGCGTGCCGTTCTGCACATGGACAACGGCCGCCTCCGCCGCGATGCGGGTTGCCGGGTCCTCCACCTTCGGCGTCGCCTGCGGCATCATAAACACGTAGTCCCGCACCTCCCGCATCCGGTCCCGGATGGGCACCAGCACCTGCTGGCCTTCGGGCGTCGTCCACATCTCCGTGCAGGTCTCGTCTATCACCGCAGTGCGGATGTTCTCTTTGGGAATCTGTGTCGCCAGATGGGCCAGCCGGATGACCTTATCCAGCGTCAGGTTGGGGTCCATCACCACCGAATCCCGCACCGTCTCCCACATCTGGGGGACCTGGGGAAGCAACTGGGGCAGGAGGTCCAGCCGGGTGACCTTATCCAGTACGGCCATCAGCACCTGCTGCTGACGGGCCGCCCGGTCAAAGTCTCCCCGCCCGCTGTGGCGGGTGCGGGCATACTTCAATGCCAGTTCCCCGTCCATATGGACCCATCCGGCCGGGATGTAGAGGGGGTCGTAGTCGTAATGGGGGCCCGGATACCACGGGTCGTTAATCTCTTCCGGGACGTAGACGTCAATCCCGCCAATCAGGTCCACCAGGTGGACAAACGCGTTGAAGTCCACCCGGACGTAGTGGTGGATGGGGACGCCGAGGTTATACTGGACGGTGCGCGCGGCCAGGGCCGGGCCGCCGCCGGGGTAGTTGTAGGCGTCGCCCAGGTAGTTGGCCGTGTTGATGCGCCCCTCCCCGTAGCCGGGAATCGGTACCCACAGGTCGCGGGGGATGGAGAGCATCCCGGCCGAGCGGGTCAGCGGGTCCACCGTCAAAATAATCATAGAGTCGGTCCGCCAGGGCCCTTCTTCCCCGGGCCGGGCGTCAATGCCCATCACCAGGATGTTGACCCGTTCCTTCCCCTCCCAGGTCGGGATGGGCTCCCCGGGCTGCCAGTCAATAACGGGATTTTGGGATGACGGGTTCGGTCCGGGCAGGAAGTCGGAACTGGCCACCCATGCCCGGACCTGCTGATAGAAGATGTAGCCAACGCCGCCCGCCACCAGCAGGAACGTCACGGCCAGGCCGACGGTGAAGTATACGGCCCCCCGGCCGGTGTTCGGTCTTCGTCTCGGAATTCGCTGGGCCATGCGCTACCTCGCCTGTCGCGTATCGCATATCGCAAATCGCGTATCGCTTATCGCATATCGCAAATCGCGCATCGCTTATCGCATATCGCAAATCGCGTATCGCTTATCGCATATCGCTGTTCGCATTGGTCATTTGGTCATTGGTCATTCGTTCATTGGCCATTTGGTCATTGGTCATTCGTTCATTGGTCATTTGGTCATTGGTCATTTTGCCATTGGTCATTTTGCCATTGGGATTATAACACGATTGGCAGAGAGGGCAAGATGAGAAGCGAAAAGCGAGAGTTTGCTTTCCCGGAGGACCCCCTCCCGCCGGAGTGGGTCTATACGGTCGGGGCAGGGTCACTGGAGCGCGTTGGGCCCATCCTGCGCTTCCTGCTGGCGGACGCCACCGCCGCCCGCTATTCCGATGCCCAGATAGACGACTGTCGGGGCCGGCCCCGGCGCCGTTTCCCCTGGCGGCCTCCGTTGCGGATGACGGTGCGGGCCCGGTTCTCCCACCCCTCCGGCGTCCTGCGGGGGACGGCGGGCTTCGGCTTCTGGAACGACCCCTTCCTGATGACCGGTGGCCGTCTGCCGGCCCTCCCCCGGGCCGTCTGGTTTTTCTACGGTTCGCCCCCATCGGATATGAAACTGGACATGGAGGTGCCGGGTTGGGGCTGGAAGGCCGCCACCATAGATGCGGCGAGCCCACAGGCCCTTCTGTGGGCACCGCTGTCGCCGGTCCTGGTCCCCCTGATGAACCTGCGCGCCCTCTACCGGCGGCTCTGGCCGCCGGTCCAGCGGGCCCTGCGGGTCCGGGAAGCCGTCATCAACGCCGACATGACCGAATGGCACACCTACACCCTGGAATGGCAGGAGCGGGAGGTCCGCTTTGAGGTGGACGGGGAGCCGGTTCTGGAGGGCGCCCCGTCCCCCCGGGGGCCGCTGGGGTTGGTGATGTGGATGGACAACCAGTACATGGTCGCCACGCCCTGGGGCCACCTGGGCTGGGGGCTCCTGGACGTCCCCGGTCGTCAGTGGATGGAGGTGGAGGAAGTGATGATTCGGTCCCTGTCAAGTCTCTTAAAATCGTACCGGGGGCAGAAGCCCAAAGTCCTGAAAAACCGTACCTCCAGAGTGCCGTAACGGCTGAGACTGGCTG
>JAPYWT010000164.1 GCA_028276215.1 Thermoflexus sp.
CGCTCCGAGTTGGCGATCCCTCTCATCACGGGGGACACGGTCATCGGAGCGCTGACGATTCAGAGCGACCGGGAAGCCGCGTTTTCGCCGGAGGACATCGCCACCTTTGAGGTTGTGGCGAGCCAACTGGCCATTGCGATCCAGAACGCCCGGCTGTTTGAACAACTTCGCGAGGCCCTCCGGCAGGCAGAATCGGTCCAGGCCCGTTACACCCGTCAGGAGTGGGAGACCTATCTCGGTCGTCAACCGATGCCCCCTGGGTATCTGTACGACCTGGAAACAGTGTCTCCTCTCCTTCAGCCTATCTCCTTGCCTATCGCGGATGTTCCATCGGATCGCCCACTGGCAATGGAATGGGACGGGCGCTCTCTTCTGGTGTCGCCCCTGCTCGTCGGAAAACAACCCATTGGTCTGCTGGGGTTGGAGGAAACCGGGCCGCGGGTCTGGACGGAGGACGAATTAACACTCCTCACAGAAGTCCAGGAACAATTGTCGTTGGCTCTGGAGAACCGCCGCCTCTTTGAGCAGACCCGCCAGGCCCTGGCCGAGACGGAAGCCCTCTACCGGGCCGCCCGGGCCATCAGCGAGGCGACCTCGGTGGAGGAAATCGTGCGCGGTGCCGCCACCGTGGCCTCATCCATCGGCTTCACCGCCTGCTCCCTCACCGTCGCCACCCTCACCGACCCGGACGGCGTCCCCACTCACGGTGACATCTACCCGGTGGTCGCGGCCGGGGAGGACTGGATCATCCTGCCGCCGATGCAGGCCTTCCCCATCGCCGACCGAAAGGCCGCGCGCCGGGTGCTGGACGAGCCGGACTTCGTCATCTACGCCGATGTGGAGGACCCCAGCGCGGACATCCCTGAAGAGGTGCGCCAGACGACCCGCAACATGGGCATGCGCGGGATGGTCACCGCCGGGCTGAGCATCTTCGGGCGGGCGCTGGGATTCCTGAGTTTTATCAGCCCCAACCCGCTGACGGGGCTCTCCGAAGAGCACATCCGCCGCATCCGCACCGTCGCCGATCAGGTGGCGGTGGCGCTGGAGAACCGCCGCCTGTTGGAGGAGACCAGCCGCCGGGCCGCCCAACTGGCGACCGCCGCCGAGGTCTCCGCGGCCGCGTCGTCCATCCTGAGCCTGGATGAACTCCTCCCGCAGACCGCTGAACTCATCCGCCAGCGGTTTGACCTCTACTATGTGGGTATCTTCCTGCTGGATGAGACGGGGCGCTGGGCCGTCCTGCGGGCCGGGACCGGAGAGGCCGGGCGCCAGATGCTGGCGGCCGGTCACAAACTGGAGGTCGGCGGCAAGTCCATGATCGGCTGGTGCACGGCCAACGCCCGGGCCCGCATCGCGCTGGACGTGGGCACGGAGGCCATCCGCTTTGATAACCCTCTCCTCCCGCTGACCCGCTCCGAGATGGCCCTCCCGCTCATCAGCCGGGGTCGGGTCATCGGCGCAATGACCATCCAGTCCGACCGGCCCGCCGCCTTCACCGAAGAGGACATCACCGCCCTGCAGACGATGGCGGACCAGTTGGCCACGGCGATTGAGAACGCCCGGCTCTTCGCCGAGACCAGCCAGACCCTGACGGAGACCCGCGAACTCTTTGAGGCCAGCCGGGCCATCGGCGCAGCCACCACTCCCGCCGAAGTGGCCCGGGCACTGGTCCAGTACGTTGCCCGTACCGGCCTGGACCTGGCCCGGGTCCTGGTGGTGGATACGCCGGAGGAGCCCACGCATGTGGTAATGGGCGAGCATTGGGCGGTGGATGGCCGTCCGGTCCATCCGTACGGCACCCGCCTTCACCTGGCGGACTTCGGCCTGCGCCAGTTCATCCAGCCCACCGAGGCCTTCACGGTGGAGGACATCTACGCCGACCCGCGCGTGGATGCCCAGGCCCGAACCGTCCTGGAGGTCCTGCGGCTGCGCTCCTTCGCCCTGGTCCCCATCTCCATCGGTCAGCGGATGCTGGGGGCACTCCTGGTGGGGCGGGACACCCCCTACGCTTTCCCGGAGAAACTGGTCCGCAACCTGTGGACCCTCTGCGGTCAGGCCGCCATCGCGATGGAGAACCTGCGCCTGTTGGAGGAGACCCGCCGCCGGGCCCGCGAGTTGGAGGCCATCAACGAGATTGGCCGCACCATCAGTTCGGTTCTGGACCCGCAGGCCCTGATGCGGCAGATTGTGGACATCACCAAATCCCGCTTCGGCTATCACTTTGTCAGTATCCTGCTGACGGAAGACCGCAGGCTGGTCTTTGAGGACGGAAGCACCATCGGGGATTCGGACCGGCGGCTTCCGCCACGCGGCGTGACTCTGGAGATAGACCGGCCCGGCATCACCACCGACGCGGCGCGCACCGGCCAGCCAGTGGTGGTTAACGACGTCATGAGCGACCCCCGGTACATCACCGTGCCGGAACTTTCGGCCACCCGCGCCGAACTGGCCGTTCCCATTGAGGTGAAGGGGCGGGTGGTCGGCGTGCTGGATGTCCAGAGCGACCGTCCCAATGCCTTCACCCAGTCGGACGTGCTTCTGATGACCTCGCTGGCCAGCCAGGCCGGGGTGGCGCTGGAGAACGCGCGGCTCTTCGCCGAGACGGAGGCGGCGGCTCGCCGCCGGGCGCTCATCAGCGAGGTGCTCCAGGTGGCCGCCACCACCATGGACCCCGAAGACCTTCTCCGCCGGGCGGCCTCGGCCATCTCCCGCCAACTGGAGATGCCCACCTTTGTGATGGCGTGGGAACCGGAATCGGAAACCCTGCGGCTGGTCACGGTTCAGGACCCGACGGGGCAGGAGATTTCTCCACCCCGCCCGGATGTGCGGATGGGCCGCCAGCAGGCCCCGCCGATGGTGGAGGCACTCTTCCGGCCGGATGTGACCGTCCTGCGGGACATCCCCCGCCTGGCCTACGGGCGAATGGTGGGCATATCTCACCAGTGGGGCCTTGTGGATGCGGCGTTTGCTCCTCTGGTCATCCGCGGGCAGCCGCTGGGGCTCCTGGCTCTGGGCCGCCAGCCCGGGCACCCGCCCATTGATGAGAACGAGGTGGAGTTCCTCCGTATCATCGCCGGTAACCTGAGCGTGGCCTGGGAGAACGCCCGCCTCTACCAGGAGGCCGTGGAGACGGCGGAACGGCTCAAGGAGGTGGACCGGCTCAAGTCCCAGTTCCTGGCGAACATGTCCCACGAACTGCGGACGCCGCTCAACTCCATCATCGGCTTCTCCCGCGTCATTCTCAAAGGAATTGACGGCCCCATCACCGACCAGCAGCGGCAGGACCTGGAGGCCATCTTCAACAGCGGTCAGCATCTGTTGGGCCTCATCAACGACATCCTGGACATCTCCAAGATTGAGGCCGGCAAGATGGAACTCTCCTTTGAGCCGACCGACCTGGGGGAGATCATCCGGGGGGTGATGTCCACCGCCATCGCGCTGGTCAAGGATAAACCCGTAGAGTTGCAGCAGTCGGTCCCCGCCGACCTGCCCACCATCATCGCCGACAGTCGCCGGGTCCGCCAGGTGCTCCTGAACCTGGTCTCCAACGCGGCGAAATTCACCGAGCGGGGGTTCATCCGGGTGGAGGCCCGGGTGGAGGGGGACTTCGTTGTCATCTCCGTCTCGGATACTGGCATCGGCATTCCGCCGGAGAAACTGCCGCACATCTTTGAGGCTTTCACCCAGGTGGACGCCTCGCCGTCCCGCAAGTACGGCGGCACCGGTCTGGGGCTGACGATCAGCAAATCCTTCGTAGAACTCCATGGTGGCAGGATATGGGTGGAGAGCGAAGTGGGCAAAGGGTCCACGTTCACCTTCACCCTGCCCATTCAGGGGCCGTCCCAGGTCAGGGCGGAGGCCGGCCCGGCGGAGGAGGCACCCCCGCCCGGGGAGGCGCCGACCCCGGTTCCGGAAGCGCCGGGGCGGGTGGTGCTCTGCGTGGACGATGATGAGGGCGTCATCACCCTCTTCCGCCGGTACCTGGACAAGCAGGGCTACCGGGTGGTCGGCCTGACGGACCCCTTCCGGGTGGTGGAGGAGGCCCGCCGAATTCGCCCCTTCGCCATCACTCTGGACGTGATGATGCCCGGCAAGGACGGCTGGCAGGTCATCCAGGAACTGAAGGCGGACCCCGAGACCCGCGATATCCCGGTGGTGATGTGCACCATTGTCAGTGAGAAGGGGAGGGGGCTGAGTCTGGGGGCCGCGGATTACCTGGTCAAGCCCATTCTGGAGCAGGACCTGATTGCCGCCCTGGACCGGCTGGACCGGGAGGAAGGCCGCCATCGGGTGCTGGTGGTGGACGACCAGCCCGACGACCGGAATCTTCTGCGGCGGATCATTGAGACGCAGGAAGGGTATGAGGTGATGGAGGCGGGCAGTGGCCAGGAGGCCATCCTGCTGGTCCACCAGCGCCGCCCGCACATCATCATCCTGGACCTGCTGATGCCGGAGATGGACGGGTTCGCCGTGTTGGAAGCGTTGAAGGCAGACGAGGCCACCCGCTCCATCCCCATCATCGTCGTCACGGCGAAAGAGTTGACGGAGCGGGACCGCCAGGTGCTGAACAACCGGATTGAGGCGTTGATCCAGAAGGGGGTTCTGCAACGGGAGGAGTTGCTGGAGGACGTGGCGTCGGCCCTGCGCAAACTGGCGCGGGCCGCGCGGTAGGGATGGTGTGATAGCAGGTGACGGTCACCTGTAAGGTGACCGTCACCTGTTTTTATTGATTAAAATAAAACCGTGTTCATCCGTGTCCATCCGTGTTCACCCGTGTCCCATTTTCCGCCTCCATTAGTGCGCGCAGGGCATACGTGACCCGCCGGGGGCGGGGCGTGAGCAACCCCAGGGACTCCCACTCCTGGGCCAGCCGCTGCAGGCGGCCCATAGAGACCTGGCCCCGGAACGCCTCCCGCAGGCGGACCAGGTCAAACCGCCCGTCCAGGTGCTCCAGCGCGTACCGGACCAGTTCCCGCTCCAGCGGGC
This sequence comes from Thermoflexus sp., assembly GCA_028276215.1. Lineage (GTDB taxonomy): Bacteria > Chloroflexota > Anaerolineae > B4-G1 > DUEL01 > SpSt-77. The sequence continues at coordinate 4,987 of JAPYWT010000164.1, forward strand.
TCAGGGTGGGGAAAGAGGCCGGTGGGCTGACCTGGGGCGCGATGGCGGACGCCTGGAGCATCTGCAGCCATTGGGCGGCCTCCGCAATCAGGTGGCCCATGTTGAAGTAGAGCCGGTTGGACCACTCTGCCAGCCCCTGGAGGTCGTGGATGTAGGGTGGGGAGGTGAGCAGGGTGCCGTAGGCCGCGAAGGGGAAGTCGGCCCGGTTGAATACACCGGCCCGGCCGTTGCTGGCCTGGGCGCGAATCACATCCCACCGCTCCTCGGTGACCGTGTAATCCAGCCAGAAGGTCACCAGGGTTCCGCCTGCCAGTCGCCAGTACCATGCCGCGCCCAGCCGGCCCACGTAGCCGGGCACGCGCCGGGCAATCTCCTCAAAGATAACGTCCGCCAGCCGCAGGGCCTGGAACGATGGATAAAATAGTGGTGCCATGGTTCACCTGTCACAGGTCGCAAGTCGCAGGTCGCAGGGCGCATGTCGCAAGTCGCAGGGCGCATGTCGCAAGTCGCAGGGCGCATGTCGCAAGTCGCAGGGCGCAGATCGCGGGGCACAGATGGTCGGCCCAGCCATTATCGGTTATCAGCGATCAGTTGTCAGCAACCACTGGCCCATCGTCAGCGGTCCGTCTTCTGTCGTCTGTCGTCCGTCGTCCGTCGTCTGTGGTCTGTGGTCTGTGGTCTGTGGTCTGTGGTCTACCTCTGGAATTCCCGCGCCAGTTGGGCCGTGCTGATGTGGATCATCGTCGGGCGGCCATGGGGGCAGGTGCGCGGGCTCTCACATTCCTCCAGTGCCCGCAGCAGTTCCTCCATCTCTTCCCGGGAGAGCACCTGCCCTGCTTTGATGGCCCCCCGTTTGCACACCCGCCGGATAATTGCCCGCTCTATCTCCTCCGCTCCCCTGCCCCTCCGCTCCCCCGCCCCTCCGCTCCTCTGCTCCTCCGCCCCTCCGCCCCTCCGCTCCCCCGCTCCCCTGCTCCTCCGCTCCCCCGCTCCCCCGCCCCCTGGCCCCTCTGCGCTCCCGCTCTCTTCCGCCAGCCCCTGAGCGACTTCCATCAGGACCTCCCGGGGGTGGGTCGCGGCGAGGACGGCCGGTAGTGCCCGCACCAGGAACGTGTTCCCCCCGAAGGGC
>JAPYWT010000270.1 GCA_028276215.1 Thermoflexus sp.
CACGCCCCCCGCCGCAAATCCTACCCCCTGACCATCACCAACCCGCTGGGGCGCTGCGGGGGGCGCTTCTCCTCCGGCCGCGCCGGCACCATGGTCCGGGCCAGTTCCAGAGCGCGGGCCGCCTTCTGCGCGACCTCCTCCTCCCCCCGCGCCCGAAAGTCCTGCTCCATCCGCTCCAGAAGTTCCAGGAACTCCCCGGTGAGCATCTGCGAGTTCGCCTCCAGAACCTGCCGCATCGTCTCCTCGTCCGGGGCTTCCATCAGTTGGGTCATCAGGAGCAGTTCGGGGGGCACCTGCTCCTGGAGAATCTGCATCACCAGCCGCCAGACCTCCTGCAGACGGGAGAGGGTCTCCTGGTCGCCGGCCTGCTGGGCGCTCTCTATCTCCGAAGCCAGGACGTTCAGGAAGAGGTCGTCCATCTCCACCAGCCGACGGCGGGCCAGGAGTTCCGGCTGCTCCGAGGTCAGCAGGTCCCGCAGCAGGCGCAGTTTGGCCTGCACTTCCTCCCGGGCCTGCGCCCGAATCTGCTCCCGAATCCCCATCACCTCTTCCCGCAGGGCCTCCAGGCGCTTCCGCTTCTCCTCGTCGGTCTCGCTCTCTATACGACGGGTCAGTTTCTGGAAGAACAGGTAGTCCACCAGCGGCTGCCCGAAGGTGACCAGGACCGCACGGGTCGCCGGGTCTTCGGTCTCCACCAGCAGGTCCAGCAGTTTCTCCCGGGTGGGGTCGGCCTGCAGGGCCTGAAGGGCGCGGGAGCGGGCTGCCAGTTTGCGGCCCACGGCCGTCTGCTCCAGGAGCAGCGCACGCACCTCCATCAGGCGCTGAAACGCCTCCCCCCGCCCCAGCGCGTCGGCCTGCTCCAGGTTCAGGGAGAGGATGCGGAAGAAACTCTCGTCCAGCATCGCCTCGTTTTCCTGAATCAGCGCCATGCGCTCCTCGGGCGTGGATGCCTCCAGCAGTCGCTTCAGGAGGTCCGCCCGGTCCCGCTGGGCCTGGATCATCTCCTGTGTGACGCCGTCGGCCTCCAACACCCGGTTGACCAGACTCTCGTAGGAGAGGAAGACCTGAGGGGAGAGCAGGTAACTCTTCCGCTGGTCCTGGGGAAGGGTGCTCATGACCGCGCGGGAGAGGGCGCCGATGGCCTGCTGCCGCTCCATGTCGGTCCGTCCGGCGGCCATGGGCATGTAGACCAGCGCCAGTTCCTTGCGCGGGTCGTGGTAGATGAAGGGAATCTCCAGGATGCTGGCGAACCCACACGTGGGGCAGACGGCCAGGTTGACCTGACCCGCCAGCAGTCGGGCTTTGGCCGACGGGTCCATTTCCACATCCAGGACCTGCTCCACCGGGATGGCGAAGGATGTCCGGCAGTTGGGACAGGTCAGTCGGGCCAGAAGTTGTTGTTGTGCCATTTTCCTCCTTCAAAGGATACAAGGATACAAGTAGACAAGGAAACAGGGAGACGGGGAGGGCGGTTGTTATACCGGCACCGGGAGGTGGTCGGCGCGGGGGCGGGGAAGGCTGAAGGAGAAGGTGGCACCTTTCCCCGGCTCGCTCTCCACCCAGATACGGCCTCCGTGCGCCTCCACGATGGCCCGGGCCAGGTAGAGGCCCAGGCCCACGCCGCCCGCCTGTCGGACGGGCGCCTCGTCCACCCGGTAGAAGGGGTCAAAGATGCGCCCCTGTTCGGTCGCCGGGATGCCGATGCCCTCGTCGCTCACCGAGATGATGACCTCCTCGGGCCGGACTTCCCCCCGGATGCGGATGCGCCCCCCCTCCGGCGAGTACTTGATGGCGTTGGAGACCAGGTTGTTCAGCACCTGCTCCAGGCGCATCGGGTCCCCCTGGACGGTGGGGAAGTCCGGCGGGAAGCGGACGGCGATGTCGTGGCGGTCGGTCTGGGGCTGGAACCGCTGGGCGACCCGACGGGCCAATACCTCCAGGTCCACCTCCTCCTGCTTCAGCGGCAGCGCCCGGGCCTGGATGCGGGACGCGTCCAGCAGGTCGGTGATCAGACGGTCCAGCCGCCGGGCCTCCTCCTGGATGACTCCGGCCAGTTCCCGGACCGTCTCCGGGTCCCACTGAGCGTCCGGGCGGGCCAGGGTTTCCGCGTAGCCCAGAATCGTCGCCACGGGCGTCTTCAGTTCGTGGGAGACGACGGAGACGAAGGTGGACTTGAGCCGGTCCGCCTCCCGGAAGCGGGTGATGTCCCGCACGTTGGCGATGATGTTGACCAGTTTCCCCTCCCGGTCCAGGAGGGGGGCGTAGGTGATGCCCACGCTGAGGACGCCGCCGGTGCGGCGGCGCAGGTCGCCCTCCACGTAGAGGACGGCCTTCCCCCGGGACTGGGCCAGGGGCCAGCCGCCCGCGGTGGCCCGGCTCAGGTCCATGTCCGTATCCCGCCGCGCCCAGACGATGACCTCGTCGTGGTGGCGGCCGATGGCCTCCGCCGCCGACCAGCCGGTCATCTCCGCCAGCGCGCGGTTGAAGACGGTGATGCGCTGGCCGGGGTCCAGGATCATCACCCCGTCGGCGCTGTGCTCCAGGATGGCGTCCAGACGCCGTTTCTCCTGGGCCAGCCGCTGGTACAACTGGGCGTTGTGGACGGCGATGGCGGCCTGGTCGGCGAAACTGGCCAGGACCTGCCGGTCGTCCAGCGTGAAGGCCGCGCCGTAGGCCCGGATGACGTAGAGGACGCCGATCAGTTCCTGCCCGATGCGCATCGGCAGGGCGATGACCTGGCTGAAGGGCAGGCCCGTCCGCAGGGCAATCTCCGCCAGTTTCGCTTCCAGGTTGGGAATCTGGAAGAGAAACGGGTCCACCTGGTTGGGAATGTCCATGAGCAGGAGGGAGAAATACTCCTGGAGCCGGGCGGGGAAGCCGCGCGCGGCGCGGATGGTGAACCGCCCGTCCGGTTCCCGGACGGCGATGAGGGCCGCCTGCCCGCCCAGCATCTCCATGGCCGCCTTCAGCACTTCGGCCAGGACGGCGTCCAGGTCCAGTTGGGCCGTGAGCGCGCGGCTGATTTTCAGCAGATAGTCCCGCTGGCGAATCCAGTACATGGACGACAGACGACGGACCACGGACGACGGACGACAGACCACTGTGCCCTCACCCCTCCCCTGGCCCCTCCCCTCTCCCGCCGTGCGGGAGAGGGGAGGGGGGGTGGGGGTGGGGTGAGACCTCAGTGCAGGTAGACCAGGGGGTCTACCGGTACCCCGTTGTGGCGAAGTTCAAAGTGCAGGTGGGGGCCGGTGGAGCGGCCCGTGCTCCCGGCCGCGCCGATGATTTCCCCCTGCCGCACCTGCTGACCGACCACGACCGAGAAGGCCGAGAGGTGGGCGTACCAGGACTGCCAGCCGTCGGCGTGGTCTATGACGACCAGGTTGCCGTAGCCGCCGGACGCGTCCGCAAAGGAGACCACTCCGTCGGCCGTGGCGAAGATGGGGTCGTGGAGCGCGGCCGCGATGTCCAGCCCGATGTGGCGGGGGTTGGACGGGTCGTGAAAGTACCAGCCCGAGATGGCCCGCCGGGGCGCCGGCCAGGCGAACCCGGAACTGCCGGTGGGGAGTTCGTCCAGCGGCCAGCCCGCCGGTGGCCTGCCGCTGTAGACCTCCGGTCGGGTCAGGTAGCGCTCCTGGGATAGCGTGACCAGCAGGGTGTAGCGGCCCGGCGTGCCCGAAAGCGCGTCCAGCCGCAGGAGATACGAGCCGGTCCGGGGGAGTTCCTGCTCTACGATGTACGGCGGCAGGGTGACCGTGCCCTCCTGCTCCGTCAGCGTCGCGCCGTCCGGCCCGACCAGGGTGACCCGCAGGGACGCCTCCGGGCCGGAGGCGGTGCTGGGGCGAAACCAGACCTCCACGGTGGCCAGATTCGGCGTACCCATTTCCCCTCCGGCCGCCGCGAAGACCCAGCGGTCCGTCTCCCCGGCCTCCAGCGTCCCCTCGGCGCTCTCCCCGGGGATCAGCAGGGACTGGGGCGGGGGCGTCGCCTGGATCGGGGAGGCGCCGTCGCCGTCGGGCGCGCCGCCGCCGTTCCCCGCCGGTGAGCAGGCCGCCAGCACCAGGGCCAGGGCCAGCCCGCAGGCCCACCCGGGCAGGCGTCTCATTGCCCCTCCACCTCCCGCTCCCAGACGTGGCGGACTTCCACCTCCGGGTCGGCCTGGATGGCCGCCAGCAGTGCCTGGCGGTCCACCCCCTCCACCCGCAGCGTCAAGTCCATCTGGCCGGTGGCCCCCGGAGAGTGGGAGACCACGGAGCAGATGTTGCCGCCCGCCTGGGCGATGCGCCCGGCCAGTTTCGCCAGTTCCCCGGGCCGGTTGGGCACCCGGACGGTGACCCGGATGGCCGCGGTGTCGGCGCCCAGTGCTTCGGCGAACTGGGCGAAGATGTCGGATCGGGTGATGATGCCGACCAGGCGGCCCGTCTCATCCGTCACCGGCA
>JAPYWT010000136.1 GCA_028276215.1 Thermoflexus sp.
GAAACCCGGGTTTTTGTTATCTCCTCAACAAAGGGCTTTGCCTGTTGGGTCGTTCTCTGATATAATCTGTACGGAGATTACGCATCGTACAAATGGTGGCCTTCTTCAGCAAGGGCAGGCCTGGAGGAGTCATGCTGAAAACCATTTCAACCTCTGATCTGCGGGTGCAGATGAAGCGGGTTCTCAACGAGGTTGGCTACGGCCGGGCCCAGTACGTTGTGGAGAAATTCGGTGAACCCACTGCGGCCATTATCAGTATGGAGGACTTTCGCTTCCTGCAGACGGTCCGCCAGCGAGAGAGGGAAGCGCGTCTGCGGGACCTGATCGCCCGCATTCGGGAGCGCCATCGGGACCTCAATCTAGAGGAACTGGATGCGCTGATTGAAGAGGCGCGCGGCGAATTCTACGAATCATAGTGGCTGACCGGGCGCTGTTTCGGGGTTGACAACTCCTGTTTTTCGGATATACTCCATATCGGTAGAACCTTACCAGGAAAAATGCCCCCGGCGGTGAGCGCGACACCGACCGGGGGGCCGGTCTCCACGCCGGTGAGGGCGGCGCGGAGGTTCGCCCGTAGCATACCACAGAAGGCGGCTCCCGTCAACCCGGCGGGGCCGCCTTTTCGTTCCATCCCGGCGGGGGGATGCTCCGCTCCCTGTGCACTGCGCCCTGCGACGTGCGACCCTGCGACCCTGCGCCGTGCGACCCTGCGCCTTGCGCCGTGTGACCCTGCGACCCTGCGACCTGCTATGAAACCTGTCTTCCAGACCTGCCAGCCTCGTACCGAAGTCCTCCAGGGGGACCTGCGGGAGGAAATCTTCGCCGCCCGCCTCCGGGACGTCATAGAGGGCCGGGCCGACCCCGTCTATCAGGACCCCCGCCGCTTCTTTGAGAACACATACCCCACCGAAGGGCTGAGGGTTCTGCTCCAGGAGGCCCTGGGGCGGCTGACCGGCGCCCGTCCGGCCAGCAACGCCATCATCCGCCTGGAGACGGCCTTCGGCGGCGGCAAAACCCACAACCTGATCGCCCTCTACCACGCCGCCCGGGGCCATCCCCCCGGTCCGGCCTTTGTGGACGGTGCCCTCATCCCGGCTCCGGGGGCCGTCCGGGCCGTCGGCGTCGTCGGCTCGGACCTGGGGCCGGAGGGGGTCCCCCATCCCGAACTGACCACGTACACCCTCTGGGGCGAACTGGCGTACCAGTTGGGCGGTGTGGAAGGGTACGCCCGGGTCGCCGAGAGCGATCGTAACCGCTCCGCCCCCGGCACCGGACTGCTGGAACAACTGATCGGCGATACCCCGACCCTCATCCTTCTGGACGAAGTGGCCCGTCACCTGCGGGCCGCCCGGGCCGTCCCCACCGCCACCGGACGCTCCAACCTGGCGGAGCAGACCGTCGCCTTCCTGATGTCCCTCCTGGAGTTCGCCGCCAGCCGGGAACGGGTGGTGGTGGTCCTGACCCTCTCCGACCCCGCCGACGCGTTCGGGCCGGAGAGCGAGGACCTGCGCCGGGAACTGGACGAGGCCCGTCGGGTTTCCGCCCGCCAGGAGCGGGTCATCACCCCTACGGGTGAGCGGGAAATCCCGGCCATCGTCACCCACCGGCTGTTCCGGGAGATAGACCGGGACGCGGCCCAGGAGGTTGCCCGGGCCTACCTGGCGGCGTACCGACGGCTGGTGGAGCAGGGGGCCAATCTCCCCCAGCGGGCTCTGCGGGCCGAGTACGCCGAAGAGATGGTCGCCGATTATCCCTTCCACCCCGAACTCCTGAACACCCTCGTCCGCAAGACGGCCACCATCCCCAACTTCCAGAAGACCCGGGGTGCGCTCCGCCTGCTGGCCCTGGTCGTCCGGCGTCTCTGGGAGACCCGTCCCCCCGATACAGACCTCATTCACCCCTTCCACGTGGACCTGGAAGTGGAGGAGATTGTCAACGACCTGACCAGCCGCCTGGACCGCCCGGCCTTCCGTCAGGTGGTGGAGGCGGACATCGCCAGCCCGAAGTCGGGGGCCCCTGCCCATGCTCAGGTGCTGGACCGGGACTGGGTGCGGGCGGGCCGTCCCCCGTACACCCGGCGGGTCGCCACGACGGTCTTCCTGCACAGCCTGACGCTGGGGGTCGCCTCGGGGGTGGACCCGGCTGACCTGCTGCTGGCGGTGGTGACGCCGGAGGACGATCCGGCGTTCATCTCCCGGGCCGCCGAACATCTCTACGACCACGGCTGGTTCTTTGACTGGGACGGCCGCCGCTATCGCTTTGGGACGGAGCCCTCGCTGAATAAGATCGTGGCCGACGAGACGGGAATGGTCGGCCGCACCCGGGCGAAAGACGAACTGGACCGGCGCATCCGCCAGGTCTGGAAGACGGGGACCCTGCGGGTCGTCTATTTCCCCCAGGAGGCCAGCGACGTGGACGACGACCCCGGTTCGCCGAAACTGTGCGTCCTCCACTACGACGCGGCGACGGTGACGGCGGCCGACCCTGCGCCTCCCGACCTGGCCCGGAAGATTGCGGAGTACGCCGGCACCCAGCAGACCTACCGTCGTTTCCGCAACAATGTCCTCTTCCTGGTGGCCGACGGGGAGCGGGTGGAGGAGATGGTGGAGGTGGCCCGGCGGTATCTGGCGATTGCCCGCATCCTGGCGGACCCGGAGCGGCTGAGCGAGTTCACGGAGGAGCAGAAGCGGAAACTGAAGAAGATGGGGGAGGCGGCGGAACTGGACCTGCGGGTGGCGATTACCCGTGCCTACCGGTACCTGTACTATCCCAGTGCGGAGGCTCCCCAGAAGCACGCCAATCTGGCCTGCGAGGTGCTGCCGGCGCAGGAGCAGGGGGAGGTCAGCCCGGACCAGACGGTGGTGGTCCTGCGGGCGCTGCGGGGGCAGCAGAAGATTCTCACGGGGGACGACCCGCCCCTGGCGGCCGCGTACGTCCGTTCCCGGGCCTGGGACACGGACCAGGTGATGATGACGACGGAGGAGTTGCGGCAGGCCTTCGCCCGGCGGTTGCGCCTGCCGATGCTCCTGGACCTGAACCAGTTGAAGAAGACGATCCAGAACGGCATTGTGGCCCGCCAGTGGGTCTACTACGACCCGGCGGCCGGGGTGGGCTACGACCAGGAGTCCCCGCCCCCGGCGGTTCAGATCAGCGACGAGGTCTATCTCTACCTGCCGGAGGAAGCGGAGCGGCTTCGGTTGCCCATCCGGGGGAAGGTGGAGCGGGAGCAGCCCGGCCCTGAACCGACCTGTCCCCTCTGTGGGCGGCCGCGCAGCCAGTGCATCTGTGGAGAGGAGTTGGATGTGGGGCCGCCGCCCCCGGAGCCGCTGCGGGGGGAGGGGGTGCCCCAGCAGGCCTTCCAGCAGTTGCTGGACCGCTGCCACGACCGGGGGGTGACCCGCCTGGCGGTGCTGCGGATCACCCTGCGGGGGGAGGGAGCCGCCGGGGCGCGCCACCTGCGGGCCCTGGGGCTGGCCATCCCCCAGATGGGCAAGGGGGAGTTCCGCGTAGAGCAGTCGTACAATGCGGAGTTCGGCGGTGGCCAGTACATCTCCAGCCAGGTCGTCCTGGGGTGGGACCTCTACCGCCGCTGGAAGGGGGTGACGGACGACCTCTCCCAGGGGGCGGAGAAGTTCACCACGAAGACGGTGCTGACCGTTCGTTTCCCCGACGGCCTGGAGGTGGGGGGCGACCCGTTCCGGACGATTCACGAAGTGCTGACGACGGTGGGCCTGGGGCCCATCGTTGTGGACGCCGAGCCGCTGGCAACCGCCGGGCCCGATGATGGTTCTATCGGACGCGGATGAACACGGATGGACACGGATGCCCACGGATGCCCACGGAAAGAATCCTTCGTGTCCTTCGTGGTTTTTTCCAGTAGAGTCCCTCCATGAAAGCGCTGAGTTTTCTCCAGCCCCGGGCGGAGCAGGTGGTGCGCGGGGAGAAGACGGTGGACATCCGGACCTGGCAGGTTTCGTACCGGGGGCCGCTGGCGGTGCACGCCTCGGGCCGACGGCGGGACGACCGTTGCCGTCAGTTGGGATTTGACCCGGACGCGCTGGCCTACGGGGCGCTGGTGGGCGTGGTGGAGTTGACGGACATCACCCCGATAGACGGGGCGACCTACGAGGCGCTGCGGGACCGTCATCTCTCCGAGGAGCCGTACCCCGGCGCGCCCTGCTACGCCTGGCACTTCTCCGGGCCCCGCCGGTTTCCCCAGCCGCTGCCCTGCCGGGGCCGGATGGGGTTATTTGACGTGGAGATTGGCGGGGAGGTCCTTCCGGCCCGGCCAGCGCTGGACCCGGAGCGGCCGTTCGTCCTCTACACCGTGCCGGAGCGGGACGGGGGGTATCGGGTGGCGCTGTACCAGTGGCTGGTGCGGAATGGGGAGCGGGGGGTACGGGCGCCGGTGGCGATGTGGGGGGTGGAACTGGGTGGGGCGCCGCTGCGGGCGGTGGCGGACCACCTGCTCCAGGCGCTGCGGGCGGCGGGCTACCGGGCCACCGACCTGGCCCGTGCCGGGCGGGAGCGGCCTTTCTACCTGGACGAGCCGACGGGGGTGCGCCTGGCGCTGGTCCTGATGGCGGTCAAACCCCTGGCCCGTCCGGACCGGATGGAGGCGATTGCGGAGGGCATCCGGGCGATGGGGGACGAGGAGGCCTACTATTGGTTCTCCAAGTGCAGTGCCGGCCCCGACCCCCAGCGGGCCCAGCGCGCGCTGCGGGTCCTCCTGGCGGGGGAGTAGCCACTGTTCAAGAGCGTTAAGGAGGCGATATGGCCACTTCGGAAAACCGGGAAGTACGTCCTTCGGGCCGGATTACCCGGCTGCGGGTCAGGAACTACCGCAGTCTGGCCGACGTGGACCTGACCCTGGGGCCGCTGACCGTGTTTGTCGGCCTCAACGGCGCGGGCAAAAGCAACCTGCTGGATGTCCTGCGGTTTGTCCGCGACGTGGTGACCGGGCGTATGGAGATAGCGGTTGGCCGGCGCGGCGGTATGAGTGCCCTGCGCCGCTGGTCTCCGAAGGGCCGCCCTTTTGATGTCTCTATAGAACTGCACGTGGAGGGGGAGGACTGGCGGGCCGAGTATGCGTTTACACTGGGAGGCGAGCGCCGGGGGGAGTTCCGGATCAAGACCGAATCCTGCCGGGTGGATTACCAGGGAAAGCCCCACTCCTACCGGATTGTCAACGGACAATGGGAAGAAATGCCGTCGGTCCAGCGGGAGTTCTTGAATCTGCTCTCCCAGGGAGTGCCGATGCCACCGGAGGAACTCCAGCAGCAAATCACCAGTGTGCCATCTACGGAACTTTTCCTGCCCCGCGCGGCCCTTTTATTGGGGGACCTGGCGTTCGCCGCCCTCTGGAACACTCTGCGCGACATGGGATTTTATACCCTCTATCCGAACACCTTTCGGGCGCCGGCCCCACCGGCCAACCCCTATCCGTTGGAGGACGATGGGAAGAACATCGCCAGCACCCTCCAGATGCTGCGGAAAGAGCACCCTCAGGCCTATGACCGTATCCGGCGCTACCTTCAGGCGGCCGTGCCCGATGTGGAGGACATCGGTGTCATTCGGGTGGGCAGTTACCTGGCCGTCCAGGTCTTCCACAGGCGTGGGGAGCGGAGGGCCGCCTTTGACCTGGCTCAGGAGGCCGATGGAACCCTCCGCCTTCTGGCCCTCTTCACCGCCCTGTTCCAGGAGCCTCCCTGCACTCTGGTGGGGATTGAGGAGCCCGAACTGAACATCCACCCCGGCGCGCTGATGGTATTACGGGATGCGCTGGACCTGGCCAGTCGGCGGACCCAGGTCCTGATCACCACGCACAGCCCGGACCTGCTGGACAAGTTCCCTCCGGAGTCGTTTCGCGTGGTGGAGATGGAGGACGGCATCACCCAGGTGGGCCCGATGGTTACCTACCAGCAGGAGGCCATCCGCGATCGCCTGTTCACCCCGGGCGAGTTGTTCCGTATAGAAGACCTGCGTCGGGAGGAAACCTATGCCCCTGCTGTGGATGTGGGTTGAGGGCAGAGGTGAGAAAATAGACAGGAAGACCGGCAAAGGCGGCGCGGCCCCCCTTCTGGTCCGCCGAATTCTGACCGAGCGGTTACACCGATATGACTGGGAAGTAGACGCGATTCGTATTGGTAACTGGAGGAAACTGCAGAACGAGGCGGAAACATATATGACGTATCTGCGCCGCCGTCCGGAGGTGGACGCAGTGCTGGTCCTGCTGGACCTGGACGATGGGTGCGCGGCGGAAATCGCCCCTCAACTGGCCCAATCTCTGCAGGAACTCAACCCGCCCCGACCCATCGCCATCGTCTTTGCGGTGCGGGAGTACGAAGCCTGGTTCCTGGCCGCCGCCCGCTCTCTCTGGGGGAAACCCTACGAAGGAAATCCGGAGGGAAAGCGGGATGTGAAAGGGGAAATTTCAGCGCTTTTTGAGCCTGATTACAGGCCTACAACCCATCAACCTTTTCTGAGCCAGCGGATGGACCTGCAGGAGGCCTGGGATCGCTCCCGTTCGTTCCGCAGGCTGGTCCACGCGCTGGAAGAGTTACTCGCTCAGGTGGAAACCCCAGCGGACCGGGTAAAAGTCACTCCCGGTCCCCGCCCGCCCGGCCCCACCTGAAAACCCTGCATCCTGCATCTTGCATTCTTGCATTCTTGC
>JAPYWT010000138.1 GCA_028276215.1 Thermoflexus sp.
AGGAGCGCCCGCCGGTCCGCATCACCTTCACCCCCGACGGGAACCGCATCCTCTTCCAGGCCCAGACCCCGCCCGACGCCCCGGTCCCGATGGAGGTGGTGCTGGTTTCCCAACTGATCCCGGGCACCTTTCCCGACTACCAGCAACTGATCCCGCGCGACCGGAACACCCGGGTGATCGCGGGGACGGCGGAACTGCTGAAGGCCTGCCAGACGGCGCACATCTTCGCCCGCGAGAACACCAACACCCTGCTCTTCCACATCCATCCGGGCTCCGACCTGGAGCCGGGGCGGCTGGTCGTCTCCGCCACCTCCGCCGAGACCGGCAGCGACGTGACGGAACTGGACGCGGCGACAGAGGGGGCGGCCGTGGAGATTGCCTTCAACGTGAAATTCATCCTGGACGCGCTGGGCGTGGTCAACTCGCCGCAGGTGATGCTGGACATCATCTCCCCCTCCAGCCCAGGCGTCATCCGACCGGTGGGCGGGGACGACTTCACCTACGTGGTGATGCCGATGACGCTGGAAAGATAAATGGGAGAACTGAACGGCAAAGGCCTCTGGCTTCCCTTCTCCGCCGACCTGGACGGGGCGCTGGAGATGGCGGCGGCGGTCGGCGCCACCCACCTCATCTACCGGGTGGGACTGCGGGGCATGTTCTTCGTGGAGGCCGCCCGCCGGGTGGAGGGCCGCTCCCGTCAGGCCGGACTGGTGCCTCTGGCCTGGGTCCCCCTTTCTCTGGACGACCCCTTCGCCGAGGCCGCGCTGGTCGCCAAAGCCCGGCGCGTCGGCTATGAGGGCGTGGTGCTGGACCTGACCGACGCGGCGGCGGGAAAGACCGTCGCGGCCGCCACTCTGGGGCGGAAGGTCACGGAGGCCGGGGTGGAGCCGGAGCGCCTGTTCTACGCCGCCCCGCCCGACATCTGGCGGCATCCGGAAATTCCCTACCGGGAGATGAACGGATTCTGTCGCGGCGGTTTCATGCCCTGGTGTTCCCTGAGCGCCCGGCGGACCCCCCGCACCGTGGTGGACAAATGGGCATACGGAGAACACGCCCGCTGGGAGCAGGAATGGGGCGATATGCCGCCGCTGTACCCCATTCTGGCGATTGGGACGGACGAGGAGGACGCCCGGTCGCCCGGAGTCCCGGAGTTCCTGGAATGGGTCCAGGCCCTGGCGTCCCACAACCCGCCGTTCCTGAGCATCTACGGCATCCACCTTCTGGACCGGGAACTCTGGCCGATTCTGGCGTCGCTGGGGCCGTCGGTGGCACCACCCCCGCAACCTTCGCAGACCCCCGTCATCCCTGCCCAGGAAGAACCCGCCCCAGCCACGGCCCAATTCCACGTCGTGACGGTCAACGATACTCTCTGGAGCATCTGCAAGCGATACAATATCTCTAAGGCCCAGTTCTGGGAATGGAACGGGCATCTCTGGGATGAGCGGGGGTTACCACGAGATGAGGTCTATCTGGAAGAGGGCTGGAGGGTGCGGGTAGGATAGAGGAGCCGGGGAGCAAGGGGGCGGAGGAGCAGGGGAGCAGGGGAGCGGGGGAGCGGAGGGGCAGAGGAGCGGAGGAGAGAGATGCAGGAGGATGACTGGCTGGACCGCATGCAGTGGCTCTCCGACCTGGAAGCGGAGGGCGAGACCCCACCGGAGGAACCGGCAGAAAAGCCCGAAAAAGCCCGGAGGAAACGCCCGGGGAGACCGTCGTCCGGAGCGTCCTCCGGGGGGCTGGCAGGGCTTATCGGGGTGTTATCTCCCTGGCAGCGCTTCGTGCTGGCGCTGCTGCTGTTCCTGAACGTCGCCCTTCTGGGCTGCATGTGCCTGGTGATGACCGGGCGGGTTGTCCCCTTTTCCCCGTGAGATTCTGAAGGGAGCCATAAGGGGTTGGGGTTGGCGGCCCTGCCGCCAGCCCCAACCCCTTATTTCTTTTCTGGGGGCAATAGAATCCCCCTCAACCGGATGCGCTCTTCGGCACCGGCACCTTCTCCAGTTCGGCCACCAGATGAGCCACTGCCCGCGCCAGAGGGGAATCGGGGGTGCTCAGAGCCAGGGGTTTGCCCTGGGCTAATGCCCGTGCCTGGGATGGGTCAAAGGGAATGACCCCGGAGATGGGATGCTTGAGGACCCGCTGGAGGGCCTCCATGGGGGGCGCCGGCTCCGGCCCCGTCTGGTTCAGAATCAGCCGGACCTTTGAAGCGTAAGGCTTCAAAACCTGAAGGGTTCCCACAGTGGTCTGCAGCGTTGAGGGGTCGGCGGCGGTCACCAGAAGGATCGCATCCGCGTGCTCCAGCACGGCCATAACCCCTTCGGTGAGAACCGCTGGAAGGTCTGCCACCAGGTAGAGGAAATTCTCCCTCAGGGCTACCAGGACCGCCCGCACCATCTCCGGGGATAACCCTCCCCCCACGACGGGGACGAAGGGCGAAGCGAGCAGATGGACGCCTGAGGGATGGGTCAGGAGATAATTACGGATGGCTGCCGGGCCGGGTCCGGAGGCCAGGAGGGCGAGGGCGGACCAGTTGGGGTCAGGCCGGAGGCCCAACTGGAGAGCCCCGTGCCCGGAGGAGGGAGAAAAATCCGCCAGGCAGACCTGATTCGGTGATGAGCGGGCCAGGGTGACGGCCAGATTGACGGCCAGCGTGGTCACCCCCACCCCGCCGCGCAGGCTGAGGACGGCGATGGTCCCTCCGGCCGGGCGGCGGGCGATTCTGCTGGTCAGCAGACGGTTGACCCGCTCCAGAAGTTCCGCCATGGTGACAGGCTTGGCAATATATTCATCGGCGCCGGCTGCCAGGGCGGCTTCCCGGTCCACCGGCTGGCCGCGCGCAGTGAGGACGATGATCGGTATCTGGGCGGTAGCCGGGTTTCGTCGTAACTGGCGACAGACCTCGTAGCCATTCATCCCCGGCATCATCACATCTATGATGGCCAGGTCCGGCGGGTTCGCGCGGGCTTTCGCCAGACCATCCTCCCCTTCGGCACTCAGCATCACTTCGTGCCCACCCCGCTCCTCCAGCAGCATCCGGATCATCTGGAGCAGGTCCGCGTTGTCGTCCACGACCAGAATGCGGGCCATATCCGTCCTCCTTCACCCCTGGCAACGCTTGCTGTTATCATTATACCCCCAATTTTGCGATTTCACAATAAGTTGTAGGACAACTGCTCGCAGTTGTCCTACAAAGCGGACAGGCCCGACAACAGGGCGAGTTGCACTTTCTCTAAAGTTGTGCTACAATCTATATGGTTTTCCGTTCCCTGCGGAACGTTGAAAACGGAGCCGACTTTGGACACATTCGGGCAAACCGAAAGGAACGTTCCTGAGGGAAGCGTTCCGCCGAAATCTGAAAGACAGGGCGGGGTACGTTCCGTCGCTCAGTGGCGGGACGAGGTTCTGCCTGGCCAACTGGCCCGTCTGGCGGTCTCCTGGTGGGAGTGGAGCAGCGACCGGCGGGCTTTCTGGCCATTGCTGAGCCGAACCTCGGCGCATATCGCGCTGGTCATCGCTGCCTGTCTGGCCCTGCTCCTGAGCACCATCCGCGTCCCGGCCTGGGCCGCCCGCTCGCTGACCTCCGCCGCCGACCTCTTTGCCCGCCAGAATGCCACCCAGAATACTCAGGCCAATCTGTCCCTGGTCGCGGCCCGCAACGGCCGCGCCATCAAACCGGACCCCTGGGCCCCCATTGCCCTGCGCGCCGACCCCCATACCGAAATCCCCAAACGCCCACGCCTGGGCATCATCACCTACACCGTCCAGTTAGGGGATACGGTACAGGGCATTGCCGCTCAGTTTGACCTGGAACCGACCACCATCATGTGGGCCAACCCCGCCGTAGAGGACGCCCCGGACCTGCTGCGAATCGGGCAGGAGTTGATCATTCTACCGGTGGACGGGGTGTATCACACCGTCAAAGAAGGTGAGACGCTGGAGTCCATCGCCAAGAAGTACAAGGTGGAGGTGGAGGCCATCACTTCCTGCCCGTACAACTCCCTTCAGCCGCCCGACTTCGCCATTGAACCGGGGATGAAACTGATCATCCCCGGCGGTCAGAAGCCGTGGGTGCCCAAGGTGGTGACCAGTTACACCGGGCCCATCCCCGAGGGCGCCCGGGGGACCGGGCTATTCCAGTGGCCCGTGCTGGGGTACATCACTCAGGGGTACTGGTACGGTCACCGGGCCATAGACATCGGCGTCCCGGTGGGGACGGCGGTCCACGCCGCCGACGGGGGCTTCGTCAGTTTCGCCGGATGGACCGACGTCGGCTACGGTTATCTGATCGTCATTGACCACGCCAACGGCTTCGCCACTTACTATGCTCACCTGAGCAACTTCTATGTAACGGCCGGGCAGAAGGTGGAGCGCGGCCAGGTCATCGGTGCTACCGGCAACACCGGCTGGTCCACCGGCCCCCATCTCCACTTTGAAATCCGCTACCTGGGTGTCCCCCAGAATCCCCGTGCATATCTCCCGTAGAGGTAACTATTCAGCGCTGACTGAAGTCACCCTTCCTGGGCCTGCGGCCGATGGTCGGCCTTCGCCGACCAGGTCTCTCGGACACGCACATAAGGGTTGTCGGCGAAGGCCGACAACCGGCACGAAGTGCCCAGGGAGGACGATTTCAATCGGCGTGAATAGTTACCCGTAGAGAAACTTCTGCTTTGTAGGACAACTGCTCGCAGTTGTCCTACAATAGGGACACGCCCTGCCGTCGGGCTTTCTTGACGCCACTGCCCTTATCGGGTAGAATATCGCCACACAGAGCCACATCCGGTACCCACCCACTTCCGTACAGGAGCAAGACCATGGCAGAGATTCCCATTCGCATCGGCGTCATCGGCGGCTCCGGCCTCTACAGCATGGAGGGGCTGAGCGACGTGGAGGAGCGCCGCATCTCCACGCCCTTCGGCGACCCGTCGGATGTCATCGTCATCGGAAATTTAGAGGGGGTGCGGGTGGCCTTCCTGGCCCGCCACGGGCGGGGCCACCGCATCATGCCCACCGAGGTCAACTACCGGGCCAACATCTACGCCCTCAAGACCTTAGGGGTGGAGCAGGTCATCTCCATCTCCGCCTGCGGCTCCCTGCGGGAGCACATCCACCCCGGCGAAATCGTCATCCCCGACCAGTTGTTTGACTTCACCAAGAAGCGGGCCTACACCTTCTTCGGTAACGGCCTGGTGGCCCACATCGGCGTCGCCGACCCCTTCTGCGCCCGCCTCTCCGCCCTCCTGGCCGACGCGGTGGAGGCCGCCGGTGGCCGGGTCCACCGGGGCGGACGGTTCATCACCATTGAGGGGCCCCGGTTCTCCACCAAAGGGGAGAGTTTCACCTACCGCGCCTGGGGCATGGACATCATCGGCATGACCACCAGCCCCGAGGCCTTCCTGGCGCGGGAGGCGGAGATGTGCTACGCGGTCATGGCCCACGTCACCGACTACGACGTCTGGCACGAGACGGAGGAGCCGGTCAACGTGGAGATGTTGCTCTCCACGCTGGCGGCCAACGCCCAACTGGCCCAGCAGGCCATCCGCATCCTGGTCCCCCGCCTGGCGGCCGCCGGGCGCACCTGCGACTGCGGGTCCACCCTCTCCACCGCCCTCATCACCCAGCCCGACCTGGTCCCCGAGAGCCTCAAGCGGGACCTGGCACCCATCGTGGGGAAGTACCTGAAGTGATGTCACCAGCCGTCGTCATCACCCATACCCGACACTTCCTGCAGACGAACCGGAAGGAAGTCATCCGCTTCCTGAAGTTCTCCGTCGTCGGCACCATCGGCGCGGTGGTGGACTTCGGACTCCTCTACCTCCTCCACGTGGTCGCCGGACTCCCCATCGTCCTGGCCAACACCTGCTCCTTCACCGCCGCGGTGCTCAGCAACTTCACCTGGAACCGGTACTGGACGTACCCGGACTCCCGCTCCAAGCCCATCCGCACCCAACTGGCCCAGTTCTTCGTCGTCAACATCGCCGGATGGGGCATCAACACGGGCATCCTGGTCCTCCTGCGCTACCCGTGCGTCTCCCTGGTGGGGACGGCGACCCGTGCGATGGCTCTCAGCCTGACCCCCGAACTCCTCTACAAACTGGGCTACAACCTGGCGAAGGCCATCGCTACCGGCGTCGTCCTGTTCTGGAACTTCTTTGTCAACCGGTTCTGGACCTACTCCGATGTCTCCTGAAGACCGGCCCGTCATCCGGATTCTCTTTGACGGCGGGAGCCGGGGGAATCCCGGCCCCGCCTACGGGAGTTACCACATCCGGTTTCCGGACGGGCACGAGGAGACCGTCCATCTGGAATTCAGGCGGCGGATGACGGGCAACGAGGCGGAGTACCAGACGCTGCTGGCGGCGCTGGAGGACCTGCTGGGCCAGTTGGAGAGGGACCATCTGGACCCGCGGGCGTTCACGCTGGACATCCAGGGCGACTCCGCGCTGGTCATCTGTCAGGTTCGGGGCGACTGGAAGGCCCGCCATCCGCGCATGCGGGCCCTGCGGGACCGGGTCCAGGAGCAACTGGGGCGCTTCGGTGGGTACCATCTGGAGCGGGTGCCGCGGGGGGTCCCGCTCCGGCATCTGGGGCATTAGAGGGGCCGATCGGGGCGTTGAGGGGCGGCTTTG